>JBFHGV010000516.1:0-3317 GCA_041582955.1 Arenibacter sp. | reverse complement strand
TTCTTTGTTATCTGACGTGGCACAGGATTCCTTGGATTTTTCCCAGGATGTAAATCCTTTGTTTAGCCTTTTGTTGCCAGCTAATCCTAACGGAAATGCATTGGTAAGTGCAGCAATAAAAGATACGGCCCAAATTGGGGAATACCTTAGGATGAAAGAGATCCGTAGATTGATTCCTGCCGATATACAATTTGTGAAATTTGTTTGGGAACGTCCAACTGAAGGATCGGAAATTGTAGAATTATACGCCTTAAAGTCAAACCGCGACAATACACCTAGAATTAGTGGGGATGTGGTTTCTGATGCTTCGGACACCTTTGATCAATACAACAAACCTGCGGTATCCATGACCATGAATACCAAAGGCGCCAAGGAATGGGAGAAATTAACAGGTGATGCCTTTAATAATCAGACTGGAATCGCCATTGTATTGGATAATAAAGTATATACCGCCCCTGGTGTTTCCTCTGGTCCAATTTCTGGTGGTCGTTCCGAAATTACAGGAACATTTACCATTAACGAGACCAAGGATATTGCAAACGTTCTAAGAGCAGGTAAATTACCAGCTTCTGCAGAAATAATACGATCAGACATTGTTGGTCCTTCATTGGGGCAAGAGGCTATTAGCAGTGGTTTCTCTTCCTTTATGATCGCCATGGCCATAGTTTTGATATGGATGGTTTTTTATTACGGAAAAGCAGGTGGGTTTGCAGATGTGGCCCTTCTATTGAATATCTTGTTGATCTTTGGGGTACTGGTAAGTTTAAATGCAGTGCTGACACTGCCTGGAATTGCCGGTATTGTGTTGACCATAGGTATGTCTGTGGATGCCAACGTACTTATATTTGAACGTATTAAGGAAGAATTGGCCAAAGGCAAGGGTCAGGCCCAAGCAATAACTGATGGTTTTGGAAATGCACTTTCCTCTATCTTGGATGCCAACATTACTACAGGTCTTACCGCTTTGATACTTTTTGTATTTGGTTCTGGACCCATTAAAGGATTTGCAACAACCTTATTGATAGGTATTGTTACTTCCTTGTTTACCGCTATTTTTATTACCAGATTGTTGGTAGATTGGTATCTTGGTGGAAAGGGAAAAAGATTGGATTTTTCTACCCCTGTAACCAAGGGCTTGTTCAAGAACATCAATATCAATTTCTTGGCCAAAAGAAAGATAGCCTATATCATATCAGCTATTTTAGTGGCCATAGGTTTGTTCTCCTTATTTACCCAAGGTTTGCAACAAGGTGTAGATTTTGTAGGGGGGCGTTCTTATACCGTTAGATTTGAAAAAATGGTAAACCCTTCTGAAATTGCTTCGGAGTTGAATACGGTCTTTGGTAGTGGTACCAATGTTAAGACCTTTGGGGAAGCCAATCAGATCAAGATTACTACTCCGTACAAAGTAGATGTGGAAGGTATAGAAGTGGATAACGAGATCCAGAATAAATTGTATACTTCTCTTCAAAAATATTTGCCGGATGGTACCACCTTTGACGATTTTGTTATTGGAAGTGGAGAAAAATCCATTGGTATCCTACAATCTGTAAAAGTAGGGCCAACCATTGCCGATGATATTAAGAAGAATGCCTTTTTGGCCATTATTGGTTCATTGGCGGTTGTCTTCCTTTATATTTTGCTGCGATTCCGTAGATGGCAGTTCTCTTTGGGAGCGGTAGCTGCGGTATTCCATGATATATTGATTGTTTTGGGTGTTTTCTCCATTTTTGGAAAACTAATGCCTTTCAACATGGAAATCGATCAGGCCTTTATAGCGGCTATTCTAACCGTTATTGGTTATTCATTGAACGATACCGTGGTAGTATTTGACCGTATTAGGGAAATTATAAGTGAAAAAGGATGGAAAGCCGGTCAAAATACAAACTTGGCACTGAACAGTACTTTAAGTAGAACATTGAATACCTCTATGACTACTTTGGTAGTACTTTTGGCCATCTTTATATTTGGAGGTGAGTCCTTAAGAGGGTTTATGTTTGCAATGATCATTGGTGTTATTGTAGGTACCTATTCTTCATTGTTTATTGCGACTCCTGTGATGTTCGATACCTTGAAAGGAAAAACACAAATTGGAGAAGAAGATAAATAAGTCTCTACTCAACTATATAAAAAAGGCCGCTGATCAGCGGCCTTTTTTATTATATGCTTTTTCCAATGGAGCCTTGGGGCGATTGAATTAATTCATAGGTGTATTGGGGTTCCAGGCCTTCTTCCTTTCTGTGGGATACGAAGATGACGGCAGTTTCGCTTTCCTGGGCTATCTTATTTACCAGGGCAATAAAAAGGCTGGCATTCTCGTCATCAAGACCGGCTGTAGGTTCGTCCAATATAAGTAGGGGTGGATGTTTTATCATGGCACGTGCGGTCATGATCATTCGTTGTTGCCCTGTGCTTAATTCGGCAAAATAAACGTCCCTAAGATGCCATAGGTTCAAAATGGTCAACCATTCCTTGGCGAGGGCTTTTTGGTTCTCTGTGGCTCTTAAATAGAGTCCTACAGAGTCGTTCATGCCAGAGATCACCATGTTCATTGCAGAATGTAATCCGGAAAATTTATCGGTCATGGCAGGGGTGTAGTAGCCAATTCTTTTCTTAATGTCCCATACACTCTCACCGCTTCCCTTACGTTGTCCAAATAGGTATAGCTGCTGTCCGTATCCTTTGTGGTTGTCTCCTGTAATCATGGATAATAAAGTGGATTTTCCGCTTCCGTTTTTACCAATAAGTTGCCAGAACTCCCCTTTTTTAATAGTCCAATTTATATTGTGGAGTATTTTTTTCTCCCCATAGGCAACGTTAATGTTCTTGCAATCTATCAAAACGCTGCCCTGGTAGTCTGTTTGGGTAAGTGGCATAGGGATCCTTCCGGAAAAGCCTATTCCTGAATTGGGGTTATTGTTTTCTGTACTTTGTGGCTGCGATTTTAGGGTAGACCTATCCAAAAGCAATAAATTGGAGATAAAAGGCAACATGTCGGCTTTTCTACTAATTAGCTGTACGATGGAAGTGGTCTTGGATATATTTTGAAGGGAAACTTTTAGATCGTTTTGGGAATCCGTATCCAAATTGTCGAAAGGATTGTCCAATACAATAAAGTGGGGTTTTAATTCAAAAATATAGGAGAGCAAAGCTTTTTTTTGTTCTCCGCTAGACATGGTTTTTAACTTTTGGGCCGTATTCTTGTTTATGATCTTGATGTCGTGCTTTTCTTCTTCATCTATAAATTTGTTCAATGTGATTTTGGAGAAAAGTAGTCCTTGCTTATGTTCTAGATTTTTAAATTCCAAGGGTGTGGG
>JBFHGV010000515.1:0-3320 GCA_041582955.1 Arenibacter sp. | reverse complement strand
GTAGCGAATTACCAATAGCTTAAAAAGTGGGAATATCCTTTTTGGCGCTCTCAAACTCCATTACCATGTCACTCACAATTTTCGCTGCGGGTTTTATTTCATGGATAATAGCGGCCACTTGACCTATTTCCAACTCCCCCTCTTCCAGGTCTCCTTCGAACATACCTCTTTTAGCACGTGCTCGGCCTAGCAACCGCCTTAGGTCCTCCACGCTTGCACCATTGGCATAAGCTTGTTGTATATCCTGAAAAAACTTATTCTTTATCAACCTCACTGGTGCCAATTCCTTTAATGTAAGTTGGGTTGCCCCTTCACCGGCCTCCACCACCTTCTGTTTAAATAAAGGGTGGGACGAGGCCTCATGGCTTGCTACAAAACGACTCCCAACCTGCACCCCATCTGCACCCAAGACCATTGTGGCCAACATAGCCCTACCGGTAGCAATGCCCCCCGCCGCAATTATCGGAATAGAAACCTTTTCCTTAACAGCCGGAATTAAGGTCAGCGTAGTGGTCTCATCTCTTCCATTATGTCCGCCTGCTTCAAAACCTTCAGCTACAATGGCATCTACCCCGGCCTCTTCGGCTTTTTGGGAGTACTTCACACTGCTTACCACATGCACCACCGTTATACCATTGTTTTTTAAATTGGACGTCCATGTTTTCGGGTTTCCTGCAGAGGTAAAGACTATTTTCACCCCTTGCTCTATAATAATATCCATCAACTCCTTTATGTCTGGATATAACATGGGTACATTAACCGCAAAAGGTTTATTGGTGGCCGACTTACATTTTTGAATATGTTCCCGAAGCACTTCCGGATACATAGACCCAGCACCTATAACCCCCAATCCGCCAGCATTGGAAACTGCAGATGCCAATCGCCAGCCACTGGCCCATACCATTCCTGCCTGTATGATGGGATATTCTATCTTAAAGAGTTGTGTGATCCTATTCTGCATTAGTTTTAACTAATTTTAAATTCCTGATAATCCCCGTCCATATCCCAATTGCCAAATATTCATGGCTTTGTTTACATATTCCTCGCATAGTTCCAGATTGGTTGGGGCAATACACTTTTACAAAATACGTTTTCCATGGGCATCCAATAGAGAAAACTTTGCTGCGTTGAACTGAGCTGAAAAGTAAAGAAAAAGATTGGAAGTTGTAGGGTTGAAATAAAGATACCACTACTCCATTTCATCATTGGGTATTAGCACACCCTCAACCTTCAAGGTTTTATAATAATTGGGTATTCCAAATCCTATTTGCGATTTTGGATCATCAAAGGTGCTATACCCAAAAAACCTAGTATTGGATCCACTCTAAGGCTATAAGCCTTTTCGCCAGCCTCTATCCAATAGCTTTCCGTGATAGGGAGAGCGGAAAAGACTTGCTATAGCCACTTCCAACCCTAATTTATCCTTAAGATACACCCAAACCTTTTCTTGGGTCCCAAACCATTTCAAGATATTACGCCAGAACCTACCAATTCGTCCCCTAAATACCAGGCCACAAACTGACCTTCTGTAATGGCCGATTGCTTTTCCTCAAAATCAACATAAATCCCGGCATCTACCTTATACAGAGTAGCCTTCTGCAAAGGTTGACGGTATCTAATCCTGGCCATGACCTCCATACTCTGATCAATATCCAAGGCCAGATCGGTACGTACCCAATGTAGCTCGTCATTGCTAACAAATAAGGTCCTCCTATATAATCCAGGGTGGCTTTTACCCTGTCCTGTATAGATTATATTTTGATCTACATCTGTTTCTATAACAAATAGGGGCTCCTTGGTTCCCCCTACATCCAATCCCTTGCGCTGACCTTTGGTAAAGTAATGGGCTCCTTGGTGTTCTCCCACTATTTTTCCATCGGTTGGATCATAATGGGGCTTTTCTGCATAAAAAGCCAATTCTTCCAATTTGGAGCCGAATTTGGGGATATTAGTGGCGTACTGCTCCAATACCGCAGGAACTTCCACTATAACACCCTTTTTGGGCTGTAATTTTTGTTGTAAAAATTCCGGTAACCGTACTTTCCCTATAAAGCAGAGGCCTTGTGAATCTTTTTTATCGGCGGTAATCAAGTCATTTTCGGCCGCAATTCTTCTCACTTCAGGTTTTAACAATTCCCCTATTGGGAACAAGGTCTTGGCCAATTGTTCTTGGGATAACTGGCATAGGAAATAAGATTGATCCTTATTGCCATCCACCCCGGCCAACAATTGATAGGTTTCCGTACCGTCCTGGTTCTTTATTACCCCTTTTCGGCAATAATGGCCGGTTGCCACATAATCTGCACCCAACTGCATGGCAATTTTCATAAACACATCAAACTTTATTTCCCTATTACAGAGCACATCCGGATTTGGAGTTCTACCCCTTTCGTATTCATTGAACATATAGTCCACGATACGCTCTTTATATTGGGCACTTAAATCTACCGTTTGAAATGGTATGCCCAACTTTTCTGCCACGATAAGCGCATCATTGCTATCTTCCAGCCAGGGACATTCCTTGGAAATGGTCACAGAATCGTCGTGCCAATTCTTCATAAACAGACCTATAACCTCATAACCTTGTTCTTTTAAGAGATATGCCGTAACACTAGAATCCACTCCGCCGGAAAGTCCGACTACCACCTTTTTCATCTTCTTTAATTTATTGTTTCCCCTTGGTCGTTATCAACCAATAGCGACTTACAATTACCGTACAAAAATACAAAATTGGAAATTGGTTGTCCTAACGCAATATAGCTGTTGTTGGGCAACCTTTATCCTGAATTGATTTGAAGTGGAAAAATTTAGCTTTTGGGGTATACGGTAAGGAATAAGCCCTAAAGCAAATATTCTGCTATGCTCCAATAGCCGTTCATAAGCTACTTGCCCTCTTGCATATAACAACTTAACCCAAAGACATTTCATAACCCAAACATCAAAACTAGCATGGTTAACATACTAAAACACCCCCTTTACAACTATTTGTTTTACAACCCCTAAAAAATATCAATATTTGAGGACCCAAATCTTACCAAACCAAACTATTTATTGCTAAAAAACCCCCGACCAGTTGGCCGGGGGTTTTTGCTTTTTAAGGGCTTTAAGATGTGTTTTCAGAATCTGTAGAAGCTATTATCACAATCCCAAAACGAAAAATATGCCGAATTAACCCACCGTTAAAAAAAAAAGTGCTTGAATAATATCAAACACCTTTTTTGTACACAAATTTAAATCGGAATTATTTCTTTCCAACCTTCTTTTGTTCCTCGGCCTGCTCCATCATTTCTCGCATTTTTCGCTGGAACTTATTTTCTTTC
>JBFHGV010000514.1:0-3328 GCA_041582955.1 Arenibacter sp. | reverse complement strand
GTCCAACTTCGCCCTAAGTGGCATAGGTGAAAATGATTGGCGATGGATGGTAGGTGTAGAGGCAATTCCCGCCATACTTTACACTTTGTTCGTGGTAACGGTACCCAAAAGTCCAAGATGGCTTATGACCAAAAACCGAACGGAAGAAGCTAAAAAAATACTGTTCACTATAAACCCCAATATATCCAACGAAGAATTAAAGGCAGAGTTGGCCTATGGTGAGGAAGAAGGCCTCGCTTCCGAGAGTATCTTCATGAAAAAATATCGCTTTCCTTTAACTTTGGCATTTTTAATAGCATTCTTCAATCAGTTTTCTGGAATAAATGCCTTTTTATATTATGCCCCCCGTATTTTTGAAGCAGCGGGTCTAGGAGAAAGCACTGCACTGCTCAGTAGTATTGGTATAGGTATCACCAACCTTATTTTTACCTTTTTGGGCATATTTCTAATAGACCGCTTAGGGAGAAAGCAGCTTATGTATTTTGGTTCTTTTGGCTATATTATATCGTTATCCTTGGTAGCTGCGGCCTTTATTTTAAATTGGGAAGGCATGGCCGTCCCTATTTTTCTATTCCTCTTTATAGCCTCCCACGCCATAGGGCAAGGAGCCGTTATCTGGGTTTTTATTTCAGAGATATTCCCCAATCATCTAAGAGGCTCGGGACAAGCTTTTGGCAGCTCTGTACATTGGATATTGGCCTGGATCATACCTTCGTCCATCCCATCGCTTTTTGCCTGGGTAGGCCCTGGACCGGTTTTTGGTTTTTTTGCCTTTATGATGGTCTTGCAGCTTCTCTTTGTAATGTTCTTAATGCCGGAAACGAAGGGAGTCTCACTGGAAACACTCAGTAAAAAATTAAGTAGACAAGAGAACAGCTCCAAGTGATTATCAGTATTTTATCGAAAATTTCAACAGTACAACGGATAAGTATACGATAACAGGCCCACAATCAAGATTTACCACATAAACTGGTGATAATTTGCAGATTATTCATTAAATTGTATAAAAATCTTAGTATTATGGAAAATGTTACTTTTGGCACTAGGGTCCTTAATGGATTCCTTAGCTTAATGGTGGTTGTATTGGTCGCCATTTTATTGGCCGTGGTAGTATGCCTAATTTTGGCCGCATTCGGTTTCTTTTAATTGACAACCTTCTTTAATGGTTCTTTCCATTTCTCGTTATATTACCCTAATATAGCCTGTGCCTCTTATTTCGTAACCCAAATCTCCTTGATTAAAACCAAAAGGTTTTGTCTATGAATCTATTGCAACTGTTATTTAGGTGATTATCTTCTCCCCAAACAGGTCCAATATGGGTTTACCCTGCCCATCCGGTGTGGTATAAAAGGGCCTACCTTCAATAGTATAGTTTGTTTCCGGGTGGATACCCAAGGCATGGTAAACAGACTGGTGCACCTCATCTATTACCACAGGGTTTTCTATGGAGGAACACGGTCTTTCATCGGCTGTTTTACCGTAGACCAATCCCTTTTTTATACCCCCGCCCCACATAAGAATAGAGCTCCCATCGGTAAAATGCCTATGCATACCATAATATTTTTCATCTTCTATGATGTCTGGTTGATCTACCTGATCTTTTACCGGCTCACCTGGCCGGCCTTCCATAATGGCATCCCTACTAAATTCGCTGGCCAAAATTATCAGTGTCCTATCCAAATGACCGGACTCATCCAAATCTTTAATCAGTTGTGCTACGGGCCTATCTATCAATTCCTTCATTTTTGCGGCACGGATATGCCCATTTTCATGGGTGTCCCAGCCTAAAAAGGGTTCATACTCTGTGGAAACACTAATAAACCTACCCCCGTTCATAGCCAATCTTTTGGCGAGCAGGCATCCCAATCCAAATCTACCGGTATTATAGGTATCATATACCTCCTTGGGTTCTTGGGAGAGGTCGAACACCTTGGCTTCGGGAGAATTTAAAAGGCGGTAGGATTGTTCCATGGACCGCATCAGGGATTCTCTTTGATAGTCACTGCCCCCTTCCATCAATGCGCTTTTATTGGCCAACTCCTTATACAGTTTATAGCGGGCCTCAAACCTTTTTAGCGACATTCCCTGGGGAGGCCTAACACTATCCAGACCGCTGGAAGGATCGGGAATTAAAAAAGGACCATATTCAGTTCCCAGGAAGCCAGCGGAATGAAAAGCCTTTAACTCCTCTGCCTCTCCTACCGTAAATCGCTGACCCATGGCTATAAAAGGGGGGATAACGGGATTGTTGGGGCCCAGCTCCTTGGCAATCCACGCTCCTATATGTGGAGCCTGTACAGACTGCGGAGGCTCATAGCAGGTATGCCAATGATATTGATGACGTGTATGAAGGATGTGCCCAAGGTCTGCCGACTTATAGGAGCGGATAATGGCTCCCTTGTCCATCACACTGCCAATAGCTTCCAATCCTTTGGAGAAGTGTAGGCCGTCTACTGCAGTTGGCACCTTGGGAAAGGTACTCAACACCCTTTTACTTTCCACACCCTTGGAGTAAGGCACATATGCTTTTGGATCAAAGGTTTCCGTATGGGCCATGCCGCCTGCCATCCATAATAGAATAACCGTATCAGCTTTGGCAGCCAAAGTGTGGTCGGTACTGCAAGAACTTAAAAAGCTGGCCATAGGAATACTGGTAGATGCGGCAGCCACACTTGCCGCTGCCATTTTTTTAACAAAATCCCTGCGGGAGGTCCCATTATGCATATCCTTGTTCATATTCATCAATATATAAATTGAAACTCCGGCAAGACCATCACTGACCAAAATAGGTCTTGCAATGCCTCTTGCTTTTTACTGGTCTCCAATGTACTGAGCAGTATTTCTTTTTCCCTGGGCGTTGGATTTCGGCCCAATGTTTTTTGATAGAGGTCTACTACTATTTCCTCATTTTGATCGCCATATTTATTAAGCCAATCCTCGGCCCCTTCCTTGAGCACCCCATTAAAATACTCTCCATTGGTCAACTCCAATGCCTGTAACAAAGTGGCTTGTTCGTCCCTGGAAGTAGCCACATTCTCTCTACTTGGCCTTCCCATGGCCTTCATAAAAGGATGTTGCTTTACAAGGCTGGCCCTGGCAAATTCCTCCTTATGGTCTCCAAATGTAAAATTCACCAATTTATCCCAGTTGTTGGATCCGTAATTTCGCACTTTCTTCCAATTTTCAGGATCATAATCCAATGTCATCCATCCCTCTTCAGGCACATTATCCGTACTCAACCAGGATGTATTGGAATTAACCATGGTTTCTTCTCCATCCTTAAAACGAATTTTCATAGCGAATAGGATCCCTGCCGGATTGGCTATAG
>JBFHGV010000513.1:0-3328 GCA_041582955.1 Arenibacter sp. | reverse complement strand
CCTTAATCAGTTTTTAACTATATTTGAAAAAAGGGTCCAACTTTAAAAAAGCCAAACCCTCGGTTTTTAATTTACACACTTTACGGGATAGTGTCCTAAAATAAATCAAGTCCGTTTTAGTTTTTTTAAATTTTATGAATGCTGCGCTTTTCATCAATGGAAAAAAGTACCTATTAGACTTCTAACCAAAGATTATAGTTATTGTCCTGGCCATATTGTTTTGCCTCACACAACTTAATAGTTTAATTCCTCTCTACGCCCCCAATAGTGGCATATGTTTTACTTTATGGTAGGTCAAGGCTAAGGCAATACAGTGTTTTAGTTGGGCCTTTGGTATAGTATCCCTCAGTTTAAAAACAATGGCCCTATTGCCTTCAAAGTTAAAAGTGTCCCCATAGATGGTTTTAAATGTTGGGACCAATTTGGAAGTGCATTTAAAATAGATGGCAAACTGATCCGATTTTTTTTCTTTCCAATCCATTCTTATTGTGCTCCCATATTTGGTTAGGTAACTGGGCTCTCCCCATTTAAGGGTTTCTTCCAACTTTTCAACTCCCTCTATCTCAGTAGCCGTTTCCAAGACCAAATTCCTTAAGTTAGAAAGTTGTTCACGTACAACTATGGGATAGCCATTAAATACCGCTTTAACTTTTGGATCGCTTTTTACCTCCATGCCCCTATTTTAGTTTAAACCTTCCTATAACGCTTTGCAAATTATAATTTTTTAATATAGTGAAAATATGGTTAATGGTTTTTTGGTAAATTCAGGGATAAAGAAACAGTCTATAGGCAGGTGGAGGGATTACTTTCTTTAATTCTAGGGAATGGGGAGGCGCTTTTAATTGCTTTGGAATAAAGCTTCCGTTGAGGTAGTTTTGCGCTCCTCACACTTTTATGATCTTCGAATTGATTCTTGGTCCTTTTCTTATATCTTTAGGCAAATTCAAAACTATGGATGTACTAAAGCGAAATAACGTTCAAATTTCCGGAGATGGATCTAAGGTTATTATGTTTGCGCATGGCTTTGGCTGTGACCAAGGTATGTGGAGGTATGTAACGCCAGCATTTGAGAAGGAGTACAAAATTGTCCTTTTTGATTATGTGGGCTGTGGAAAATCTGACATTTCAAAATATACAGAGGCACGCTACGGTTCTTTAGAGGGGTACGCATTGGATATTATTGAGATATGTCGTGAACTAAAACTAGAGGACGTAATTCTTGTTGCCCATTCGGTTAGTTCTATGATTGGCATGTTGGCTTCCATAAGGGAACCCCACCTTTTTAAATCCTTAATTTTAGTGTGTCCTTCCCCCTGTTATATTAACAAAGCTGGATATTATGGTGGCTTTGAGGAAAAGGACTTGGAAGACCTAATGGAAGTGATGGACAACAATTATGTAGGGTGGGCCAGTTTTTTGGCTCCGGTAGTTATGAAAAATTCAGGCAGGCCAGAGCTTACTGAGGAATTGGAAAATAGTTTTTGTTCTATGGATAAGGAAATTACCGCCAATTTTGCGCGCGTCACTTTTTTTTCGGATAACCGGGCCGACCTGCAGAAGGTGTTGGTGCCAAGCCTTATCCTACAATGTGCCGAAGACGATATTGCCTCCCAGGAAGTTGGCGAATATGTGCACCGTGAACTAAAGGGGAGTGAAATATTTTATATGAAGGCCACTGGTCACTGTCCCCATATGAGTCACCCGGATGAAACCATAAAATGTATTCAGGAATATCTGGAAACCCAAGATGGACCACAATAAACAAATCTCTAATAACCAAAAATATTTTGATCCAAAACCTCCCCTGTTTTATATTTTCTTTTCCCGTTGATGGCCTGCTTACCCGGGTAAATCAAAGGATGCTGGACTATTTGGAATACGAATCTTCAGAGCTGATAGGCAAGTTGCGCTTTGAAGACCTGTTGACCCCGGGGAGCAAAATCTTTTACAAAACCCATTTTCTACCTATGTTGATGATGCAAAATAAGGTAGATGAAATGTTTCTCTCCGTATCTTCCAAAGGGGGTAAGGAATATCCGATACTTTTAAACATGGTGCTGGTGAACAGTGAGGGTAAGCAAAACATAGAGGCGGTTGGCCTGCATATGGCGAAACGGAACAAGTATGAAAAGGGAATTATTGAGGCCAAACGTACAGCAGAAAAAGCCTTGTTGGATAATGAGTTGCTTCTGAAAATGAAATTAAAGCTGGAAAAACAGCAAGAAGTAATGGAAAAACAATTAAGGGATCTTGGGCGTATCAACCAAGAGCAGGAAGAGTTTGGTAAAATCCTGTCCCATGATTTGCAGGAACCATTGCGGAAGATCCATCTTTTTGCAGGCTTACTTGAGGGGAAAACGGAAAATGACGGATTTAATCCAAAATTAAGGTCCTATTTGCACAAACTTCTGGATTTATCCGAATACGCGCAGGAATTAATGGCTAGGTTGCAACGTTATCACTCTTTGGAGGATAGGATAAACGAAAGTACTACGGGTAATTTGCCTGCCATGATCCATTCGGCTCTTGATAAGCTCAACATTTCTGAGATTGTACCTGATTTAAGTGGCCTGAGGGCTGTGGAGGTCTATGGCGATATACCTAGACTTACCTGGGTATTGGGGGAGTTGATGTTTAACTCCTATAAGTTCCGGAGTAAAGAAGTGCCCTTGTCTATCAATATTACCGCAGACATTATTAAGGATAATTTTTACCAGATTGTAGAGGATGCCTACAAGTATACCCATTTTCTACAGCTACGGGTCAAGGACAATGCCAGGGGGTTTCCGTCTAATGCGGAAGGAAGGGTTTTTGGGTTGTTGCAGAAGTTTCACCCGGATAGCGGTAAAGGGATTGGTCTTGCCTACTGCAAAAAGATAGTGGAATTTCATCAAGGTCAAATCTCCATGAAACCTATTCCAATTGGAGGGTCGCAATTCACTATTTTGTTGCCTCTCAACAAAACCGAAACCTTGGTTTAAATTAATTGTCCATTGTAGGGTACTGGTCATAAAGGTTGTGGGTGTCCGGATGATAAACTGTTCATTAAGGTGTATTGGCCAAATGCCTCTTCTTATGCTATCATTATAGGAAGGTAAAGTAATGCGTATTTAGCAATAAATGGTCGATGATTTTGGGTTATACAATATTTGGAGGTATTCCCGGGCCCGGGTTGATAAAAGTAATGGTCTTAATAGGTATTTTAACTATTTTTAACAACTACTATTTGTGGGGGTAGAGGTCAAGGTCTAGTTTTGATACCCAAATGAATCGGGCATTTAAAAAATATTTATTTCTTCTTTGTATCCTTTTAGTAAATGGATTCAAT
>JBFHGV010000512.1:0-3328 GCA_041582955.1 Arenibacter sp. | reverse complement strand
GGCCCACCGATCTCCATTTTAAATTGGCATATGGTGACGATTGTTTTAATTGCAAATGATCCTGCCACGCTTTCTGCCTAAGCTCGGGAGATGATTGGTTTTGTGCAGTTGCGGTCATGGTTATCATGGAGCACAATAGAATGATCCCTGAATTTTTTTTAATACTGTTCATGCTGCACTTAGGTTTTTAGGATTTGCTTTATTTTTTATAAGACAGTTTCTGTTTATTAATGCTTGGGCCTACTTCCCTCCTCAACCTTTAATGTTCCGGTCAGCGTTTCGCCATTCATTTCCAGTAGTATTTTATAATCGCCTTTCCCAATAAATTTTTCATAATGGATAAAATAAGGTTTGGGACTGCTTTGTTTTTTGATGATCAGATCCCACCTAAATTGGTTCATCCCCTCTTTTGCTGCCAAGAAATGTGACCAGATCAATTCTTTCGCTTCATTGTATATTTTAATGTTGACATCTTGACTTTTTGTAGCCCAAAATGTAATAGGTACTTTATTAACGGTATTATAGTCTATGTCCCTATGCGTATCGTTTACCCAAGGCCTTTTTACGGAAGGAGTGTGGAACAAAAAATTCTTTTTCAACGGTAACCCCAACTCCAAGGCTTTGTGCAGCGGCTCCAGATTTGTTTTATAAATGCCCCTGCCATGTGTTGCCGCCAACAGGTCAGATGTATTTTCTTCAATCTCCAGATCAGCTATAGCCACAATAGGCATGTTCTCCCCTAGCAAAGACCATGTTAGTCCCCTATCCACTGAAATATATACCCCCCGTAAGAGCCCTACGTAGAGTACATCTTCATACTTGGGGTCTTCATAAATAACATAAGCCGTTTCATTGGGCAAGTCTCCCTGTATTTTATGCCATTTTTTACCTCCGT
This sequence comes from Arenibacter sp., assembly GCA_041582955.1. Taxonomy (GTDB): domain Bacteria; phylum Bacteroidota; class Bacteroidia; order Flavobacteriales; family Flavobacteriaceae; genus Arenibacter. The sequence goes on along the minus strand of JBFHGV010000512.1, from coordinate 2,433 downwards.
TCTCGGTTACAAAAATATGATTGGAAAGGTCGTCATAATTAATTCCTGCCATAGTAATGTAGATCCGGGATGCATCGTATTTTGAAGGCACAATACTGCGTATATATCCATTTGGAAGACCTTCTGAATATTCTTTCCACTTAGCTCCATCATCCTTGGTTGCCCAAAAGGCACCTTTATCCGTGCCAACGTACAAATTCCCTGGATTTAATGGCGATTCTGCAAAAGCCCCGGCCGAAAATGACTGCTTTTCCGCTTGGGAGGAATTGCTCAGATCACCGCTTATAAGCTGCCAATCATCTCCCCTGTTCTTACTCTTAAACACATAATTCCCTGCATGATAGAGTGTTTTGGAATCATAATGGGAGATAACATATGGGGTTACAAAATTATACTGTAGGGTTCCCCCATGATTTTTTGGCAATTTAGGTTTAATGGATACAGACCTATCTTTCTGCATATCTTTTCGTCTAGCGGCTCCATTCTGAGAACTGAAGTAAACCGTATTGGGGTCTTCGGGATCAACTTGGGTTATACAGCCATCGCCTCCACTCCAAGCATCTATCCAAAGGTATTGCCACTGGTCCGCATATTTTGGATTCCATTCCACGGCAGGCCCATAAACCGTAGCATCGTCCTGTGTACCCCCATAAACCAGATATGGTTCTTGATTGTCCACTGTTATATCGTAAAATTCCCCTGCGGGGATATTGTTGTGATGCATCCAAGATTTCCCCTTATTATAGGTAACATAAAGACCCCCATCATTTCCTACCGCCATATGATCGGGAAAATCCGGGTTGATCCATAGTTCGCATTGATCCAGGTGAAGTTGATCTGCATCACTGGGAAACATATGGAATACATCCCCTCCGATTAAATCGAAATCTTTGCCCCCATTGGAGCTATGGGCCATTCGCACGCCAAGTCCGAAAATTTCCTCGTCATTCTTGGGATTCACATAAATATCCTGAAAATACCACCCCACAACCGAATTGATCATTAGATCTTCCGTATGGGTACGTTTCCAGAGTTGTCCTCCATCTACTGTTTTATAGATTTCAGCAGATTCCTTTTGCCCCTTATTGTCCACCAAGGCATATGCCTTTAAGGGATTGGTGTAGGATACGGCCACCCCTATACGTCCAACTTCCGGGCCTTGTGGAAAACCCTTGGATGCCTTTTCCCAGGATTTACCTGCATTCCTACTCACGTATATAGCGCTATTACTTCCGGTAATCCCTGGATTGTTCTCCCATAGGGAAGCATACATAATATTGGGGTCAGAAGGAGAAATAACAATATCATTTGCGCCTGTTTTTTCATCAACGAACAGCACATGTTCCCAGGTATCACCCCCATCCATGGTTCTATAGATCCCCCTGTTTTTATTAGTAGACCAGAAATGTCCTAAAACCGCCACCACAACAATATTGGGATTTGTGGGGTGCACCGCTATCTCCCCAATATGCCAGGAGTCATCCAATCCACAATGTTTCCAAGTATCCCCACCATCAACGGATTTATAAACACCATTCCCCGGCATTGTAAAATTGCGTGCCTTCTTTAAACTTTCGCCACTCCCTACATATAGGATATCGGGATTTGATGGAGCCAGTGCTATATCCCCTATTCCCAAAACAGGTTGATCCTCAAAAAGTGTCTTCCAAGTAAGCCCATTATCGGTCGTCTTCCACAGGTTACCAGATCCAAATGCTACATACATGGTTCCAGGGTGGGATGGATCCAATTGAACAGCTTCTACACGGGCCGAATTAACAACAGGCCCCAGACTCTCCCATTGCAACCTCAATGTTTTGGCCCGACTTAGTTTTTTATGTTGGTGAAAGGATGCTTCCAAAGGGGAAGCAGGCTGTTGACCATCTGCTATTATTGGATGTAACAATAAACACAGGCCCAGTAGGTATAAAAATTGTAGTTTCATCAGATTAAGTTTTCCCAATGTTAAGAATTTTCGTTTCTCTTTATTACTTCCGTTTTCTTCATAGCCACTAAGACCAGCATTACAATACCCCATAAAAAGAAGTAAGTTGCCCTACTTTACAGCCAAAACGGATCCTGGGAGTTACCCTTCATTTGTTGGTATATTTAGAAACAATTTACCACCAGCTATCCAACAATTTTTTCAGTACCCCATCTATACCCTAGGGCTGTGAACATCTTGTGGAAAACGGTACATTTTACCCTTTCTAGGTGCTCAAGAGCTTTTAAACGATGGCCCATTTCCCTGCAAGCAATAATCCCTATAAAAAGTCCTACTTTACTCCGTTAATCCGATCCATCCACTGTTTTCTCTCGGCGCTTTCATAATGCTCCTTAGATCTGATGGGCGGTATATGATGCTGTCCAAGAGGTATTAAAGAACTCTTTGGAAAGGCTATTGGGTTGGAGGGGATAAAGGACCTCAACTTG
>JBFHGV010000511.1:0-3333 GCA_041582955.1 Arenibacter sp. | reverse complement strand
TGGACAAAACAGGCAGTATTTTTTTAGCAGGCAGTTATTTGGTAAAAGCAGCTATTGGTGAACAAATAGACAATGAGACCTTGGGTGGAGCCACTACCCATTGTGAAATTAGTGGTGTAACAGACTATAAGGCGAAGAATGACAAGGATGCTTTAAATACTATTAAGAACATAATAGACAAAATAGGCGACTATGACAAGGCGGGATACAACAGAATATCAGCCGCAAAGCCCAAGGAAAAGGAAGAAGCTATTTATGGAATTATTCCGAAATCGAGGGCAGAACAATACGATATGTTGGAAATTATAAATCGGTTAGTGGATAATTCCGATTTTGAACAATATAAGGAAGGTTACGGAAAAACTCTTCTCACCGGTTATGCCCGTATAGATGGTTGGGCAGTGGGTATTGTTGCTAACCAGCGCAAGGTGGTAAAGACCAAGAACGGGGAAATGCAGTTTGGTGGGGTTATCTATTCCGATTCCGCTGATAAGGCTACCCGCTTTATAGCCAATTGCAACCAAAAGAAGATACCTCTTGTTTTTTTACAGGACGTCACCGGTTTTATGGTGGGTAGTAAAAGTGAACATGGGGGCATTATTAAGGACGGAGCCAAAATGGTGAATGCCGTGAGCAACTCCGTGGTGCCAAAATTCACGGTGATCATAGGCAATAGTTACGGCGCGGGTAATTATGCTATGTGTGGTAAGGCCTATGATCCTAGATTGATCGTGGCTTGGCCCAGTGCGGAACTGGCGGTTATGAGCGGCAATTCGGCAGCCAAAGTATTATTACAGATAGAAACAGCATCCTTAAAGAAAAAAGGAGAGAAGATTACTGAAACTCAGGAGGCCGAACTTTTTAACAAGATAAAGAAGCGGTACGACCAGCAAATATCTCCCTATTATGCAGCCTCGCGTTTATGGACCGATGCGGTAATAGATCCTCTGGAGACGCGCAAATGGATCTCCATGGGCATAGAGGCGGCAGATCATGCTCCTATTGAAAAACCTTTTAACATGGGAGTGGTGCAGGTATAATCTACCAATGTGATCGTTTGGTAATGTCTAAATGTATTAATTGGACAATGTACCAATTAGCAAATGTGACAATTTATCAATGTTTCAATTCATCAATCTGACAAAGCCTTAATATGGCAATGCATAAATGTCATGATTTGATGTGGTGCGGATTGGAAAAGGAGGCCCTTAATAACCCAAGGGTAATAAATTATCATGGCACTTAATAGATTTGGGCAATTGGTGTTAAAATGCCTATTCCAATTTTAGCGCTCTTAAGGTTTCTGTTCTGTTGAGTTTCCCACTTCCGGTATCTATGAACTGGGGCAATAAAAATAATTCTTTGGGGATTTCATATTTATTAAGGGCAGAATGCGCTTTAATATCATGAAGTAATTGTTTGGCATCTAAGTCTCCTTCTACCACCAATATCAATTTTTGCCCCAGGTTTGCATCAGTAATGCCAGCCACAAAGAACCTACCATTGATAATATTGGACAGCTTGGATTCTATTTGCTCCGGAATCAATTTTACCCCCCCAGAATTAATAACATTATCAAATCTGCCCAACCAGAGGAACTCTGTTGGTGATATGAGCTTTACCATATCATTGGTCACGATAATATTGTCCGAAACCTTGGGGGCATCAATTACCAAGCAATTTCTATCATCCTTTGATAAGCTTATATCTGGCAAAGCTCTAAAGTTATTGCTGAGCACATCATTACCAACTTCCTTTACGGCAATATGGGTAATGGTCTCGGTCATTCCGTAGGTTTCATAAACCTTTGTAGGAACTTTCAGCAGTTCTAGCTTTAGCTCTGGGGAAATAGGGGCTCCTCCAATAATCAAGGTTTCAATTTGATCTAGTCGGGATATTGATTCAGTTGCCTGCAAGGGAACCATGGCTCCAAAATTATAACGAACAGCAGTTTTTTCCAATGGATTGGAGTTTGGTTCCATTACATCAATTTCCCATCCCAATACCATGGCCCGTACCAGCATCATTTTACCTGCTATATGCTGGGCAGAAAGACATAGAAGGGCTTTTGTCCCAGCTTCCATTTTAAAGAACAATCCAGTGGCCAAAGCAGAATTGACCATATGTACCTTTTTCAAAGTAAGTACTTTGGGTGTTCCCGTAGATCCAGAGGTATGCACCTCAAGGGAGTCTGAATCATTTAGCCAGTCTTTCAAAAATTTACCAATAGTCACCTCATACTCCTCCCCTTCCTTTACAAGTCCTTGGGCCAACTGCTTAAGGCCTTCAGTATCATAACGGACACCGTTAAGTTTAAATTTGGGGTGTATATGGTTAAAACTTGGCTCCACCTTTGTTGGTCCGTTCAGTTGTTTCTATCTGCCTTACATCTCCAGCAAGTCGGCCGCTCCAATTCGTCCAACCATATTTTTTGGAAAATACATATAATAAAATGGGATAGATTACCAAAACAGGCAAGAATACATCCCAGCCCAATTCCGGTTTGGAGATATCTCTATAGAGTGATTCGGTCTGAAAGGCGGTCCAATCTGCCGTGACCAAAAGGGCCGTTAATAAATTATTGGCTGCGTGGAACCCAATGGCCAATTCCAAACCCTCATCCATTAAGGTTAGAATTCCAAGAAAAAATCCCGTTCCTATATAATAGACCATAATTCCATACCCCAATTCCTTTACTTCAGGGTTAAAAAGATGCAGTAATCCAAATATCAAGGAAGTTATTACCAATGGCACCCACCGTTTTGCCGACATTAGTCCTATACCCTGCATTAAATACCCCCTCATAAAATACTCCTCAAAACTGGTCTGTAGTGGTATTAACAGGACAGATATAATTAACAGAATCAAGAAAGGCTGGAGTTTAAAATTAAATACATAGTCTTCAGGTGATAGGTATATGTCCAATCCGGTGATCAAAACAGTTATAAATCCCCAAAGGCCAAATGCAAAAAATATGCGCTTCCAATCTATTTTATTCCTGCTGGTGGTAAGTGAAACTATAGTTTGCCCATGTAGGTACTTAGTGGTCAAAAAAGTAGCCAACAAACCAAATACAAAAGAAATAAGCATGAGAAACAAAAATAGGTTGCTGCCTATCATTTTGGACATACCTGCCACATCTGTAGGAAAGGTCTCCCCTCCTAAGGATTTTACAACTACGATTGCCAACAACGGAATAGATCCCACTAACTGCCAGCCAATGAAAATTATCAAGACCCCTACTAAATACCGCCAGGATTCGTGCTTACCTTTTAAACCTTGTTCTATATACATATATTATCTATTAGATTATTCTCCCAATTCCCATTCTTT
>JBFHGV010000510.1:0-3336 GCA_041582955.1 Arenibacter sp. | reverse complement strand
TCGTTTTTTTTGGTCCCTAGGCGTGCCAGTACAAAGCGCTCGTTCAGTAATCCAAGAATGGGGGCCAGGGTCATGGTCAATGCTGTAACTACCAACATCATATCTAGTTGGTCAGTGTCCAAGATATTCAATTGATAGGCAAAAGAAAGTAAGACAAAGGCAAATTCCCCAATTTGAGCCAATCCCACGGTTAGGAGTAATTTTTGATCTAGTTTCATTTTAAAGAGCGTACCTACAGCAAAAAGAACAATACCTTTAATAAGTATTATTCCAATAACCAGACCACTGATCAGTAGGGGGTAATCCCCAATTACGATGAAGTTGATAGAGGCACCAACGGCCATAAAGAAAAGCCCTAGAAGCAGCCCTTTGAAAGGCTCCAGAGTACTTTCAAGTTCGTGTTTAAATTCACTTGTTGCCAATACCACGCCACCTAAGAATGCTCCCAATGCCGGACTTAAACCAACCAATTGCATCAGAAATGTGATGCCCAGGACAATAAGCAGTGCGGCTGCTGTTAACAATTCCCGTACCCCTGCCAAGGCAACCACCCTAAGCAAGGGCACAATTAAATAACGACCTGCTACTACCACTGTAACCACTGAAAATATAACTGCTAGGGTTTGCAGCCCTATCGGTAGATTATCTATCAAAGCATTGTGGTCCGTAGAGGAATGTGCCGCTGCGGCTACTGTGGGTTCAGTTGTGGCCAGTAAGGGGATTACCGCCAGCATGAGTATAACAATAATATCCTGAAAAAGGAGGATAGAAAATGAGGATGCGCCATAGGTAGTGTTCAACAGCCTTTTTTCTTTTATGGTCTGTAAGGTAATGGCCGTGGAAGATAGGGCAACCGCCATAGAAATGGTCAATGCAACTTTCCATTCGTAGCCAAAGAAAGAAAAGCCCAAATAGGACAATAGCATGGTCCCGATTACCTGTGCCCCGCCCATTCCCAAAATAGTCTTTCTCATACCCCAAAAATTCTTGGGCTCAATTTCTAGGCCTATTAAAAATAGCATCATGACCACTCCAAACTCCGCAAAATGTAGAATATCTTCCCCTTCCTCACCAACAAAACCCAGTACATAGGGGCCAATGAGTATTCCGGCCAACAAATAACCCAATACAGAACTTAGCCCCAATCTTTTGGCCAAGGGGACACAAATTACTGCTCCACCGAGAAAGACTATGGCCTCAAATAGTATACTGCCTTTCATAATATGTTCTTTTTATTGAGCTGAGGGGTGTCATTTAGGAAACTACAGTCTTTAAGGGCTCCAAAACCCACTTCGGTCTGTAAGGAATTGATCAATAGGTCATATTGTTCCGTGTGCCTCTCCAATTCAGGTTGACTAATCTTATGGGTGCCCATAACGGCAAAAGGGGGGAGGTATTCCATTCCGCAAAGCCTAGCGGTCTGTTCAAAAGGTCTTAAGAATTCATTGACAGAATAATGATTGTTTCCCTCCGAACAATAAAGCGCTCTGGACCCTCCTGTAGTGATGACGTTAAGGCACTTTTTATTTTTCAGGGCATTTCCGTTGGGACCGTATGCCCAACCAAATTCCAAGACCACATCTATCCACTGTTTCATGAGTGGCGGGCAATTGTACCAATAAAATGGATGGTGCCATATAATTATATCGTGCTGCTCTAATAGCTTTTTCTCGCGGTGAACATCAATATTAAAATCGGGATATCGCTCATATAGATCATGAAAGGTTACACCCTCCCTTTTTATAACCTTGCATACCAAGGCTTTATTGGTCCTTGATTGCTCAAATTTTGGATGGGCAAATAAAATCAGTATTCTTTTCATGCCGAGAATTTAAGTGAAATATTTTAACCATACTATTCTACAAAGTTAATTTAGAATGACAGATAAGTTTTTGGAAGCTGGCTATTGTCACAGTTCCATAGGACTTTGGTCATTTTTTCTTTGAAAAAACGGAGGTTCAGTCCATCTTTAGGATTAAGGTAGTACGCATTAAGACCCACCTAGGATTTATTTCCTGTAAGTCTGGCAAATAGTTTTTCAGAATGGGGGCCATGGTTCTTTAAATAAATAGTGATTAAGAGGATAATGCCAAGATTTTTTCCCAAACACTATCGCTTACCGGAATACCGTCCTTTAAATTTTGGGCCTTGGTAAGGGCGCTGCGTTCCCCAGGGTAATAAATTGTATCCCCAGGTTTCATCGGTTCCACATCACGGGTATAGGCAATAATTTCATTGATCAGTTTTTGCTGTAGTTCCTTATCGTTAAATACAGCGGGATCAATGCATAGAAAAACCTGGGAAATACCGGTTTCATAATCCTTAAGCCCTATTTTGTATGTAGAATTGCCAGCGGACAACAAGGTGGCCAACATGTCCAAAACAATGGATAGGGCAGAACCTTTCCAGTAGCCAATGGGGAGCCCCCTTTCCTTTACCGTTATTTTTTCAGGGTCATTGGAAAGTTCATCATTACTATCCCATCCCCCTGGGAAGGGCAGTTTTTTACCCCTTAGTTTATAATCATTGATTTTTCCAAAGGCAAATTGGGAAATAGCCATATCCAAAACAATATGGCCCTCTTCCCTGGGGATGGCTACAATGAACGGGTTATTTCCAATGCGGCTGTCCTTTCCGCCCCATGGTGGCATATTGGGCTGGGTGTTGGTAAAAAGTATGGCAATGCAACCTGCATCTGCCGCCTGTTTCCCATAGGTTCCACCACGCATCCAATGGTTGGTATTGCGTAGTGCTACCAAGCCCATACCGTGCTTTTTAGCCAATTCAATAGCTCTATCGGTACACTTTGTGGCATTGACAATGCCAGGTCCATAATGACCGTTCCAACGCTCTATACTCCCAAAAGTTTCAGCTTTTTCGGCTTCTGAATCAATTTTTACAGAACCATTCTTTACATATTCCAAGAAAAGTGGGACCCGATTAATTCCGTGGGAATTAACGCCAGAAAGCGTACTCTCCGTATAGGTTGAGGCCAGTAGCAGGGCCTTTTTTTTGCTAAACTTGTATTTTAAGAAAAGTGTGTATAATACATCTTGCATTTCTTGGGAGGAAATTCGCATAATTCTGGGCCTTTATAATTGGTTATGGGTTTTATTGGGATTGCATAGTTGACTTGGTACCTAAGTCATATCTATCCTAGTAGCCTTCCCGACTAAAAGTACAAAAAAATTATATTGGAATTTATTTGTTGGACTACGGTTGATAGTAAATAATTTATAAGTTAAATAGAACAGGCGTTGTTCCTTTTGCTATCTAAATAGATGACGCCCATTGGTTACCACAGAATACAGCAGCATTTCTAAATGTATCATGGTT
>JBFHGV010000509.1:0-3358 GCA_041582955.1 Arenibacter sp. | reverse complement strand
TATTAAACGTGGCACCACATCCGTTAGGTAGCGCCCGGAATGCTCTCCCAAACCGTGCACCAGCACAACAATACCCCCTACATTTTCTGGTTGCGCATGCCACCCATAAATTGGAATATTTTGATATTGAAATTCATGCTCTATTAGCTCCATAGTCCTGTAATTACATCTACCTCATTATTTTCGCCCTGGTATAACATTAAGATAATGTGAATTTAGATTATAAACAACAACACGACATTAATTTTCCAATACCTGTCTCATGGCTTTTGCCTTTAGCAGACATTCTTCATATTCCTTCTCCGGGGATGCCATGGCAGTGATGGCACTGCCTACCGAAAAAGAAACGTATTGGGCAGAACGATTATAAAGTATACTGCGAATAACAACGTTAAAATCAAAATCACCCTCAGGGGTAAAATAGCCGACTGTCCCCGAATAAAGTCCTCTTTTTGAGGCTTCCAACTCTTCAATAATACGCATAGCCGAAAGTTTTGGAGCCCCTGTCATACTTCCCATTGGAAAGGTCTCCTTGAGAATCTCAACCGGGTTTTTGCCATGGGGTACTTGGGCCACCACCGTAGAGATCATTTGGTGCACCTGATCAAAGGAATACACCTGACAAAGCTCCTCTACCCTAACACTGCCCTTTAAAGCGCTCTTGGACAGGTCATTTCTTACCAGATCCACGATCATAATATTTTCTGTCCGCTCCTTTTGATCCTTTTCCAAATTTTGTTGTAGTTCAAAATCTTCTTTTTTATCCGCGGATCGCTTTGCAGTACCTTTTATAGGCTGCGATATTATTTTGTTGCCACTTTTTTTAATATAACGCTCGGGAGAAGCGGACAAAAGGTACTTATCATTTATCTTCATATAGGCCGAAAAAGGGGCCCTTGATATGGAATTAAGTTTTTTATAGGTCTTTAAGGCATCTATTTTGGTGTTTTCCGCATAGAATTCCTGACAAAAATTTGCCTCGTAGATATCGCCCCTATGGATATGCTGTAGCATTTTGCTTACCCGCCTAAAATAGTCATCCTTAAAAATTCTAAGTTTTATCCGAATACCCTCTGTATGTTCCTCATCCAAAGATTTTGAACACATGTCGCTGCCAATGGTTTTAAAGTCCGATTCAATTTCATCATCTACCATATTCAGATAATGAAAAGTAACCCTATCGCCATTGATACTGATAATCTTCTTGGGCTGAAAAAAATAAAGATCCGGAAACCTTAACCCGTCAGGATTGGAGGAGGAAAGTTGCTCTATATCATTTTTTAAGTCATACGACATATAACCAAATAGCCAATCCTTGGTATTGTTTTGATATGATCTTAAATCCTCAAACGCATTATGGGTATCCGTAACTATGGAAGTAAGGGCATCTACCGCCAATATGCCATTATAGCATGCATACTTGCCCTGATGCTCATTACTGTCTAACCAAACTACCTCATAGAATTGTTGGGACCAGTTTAATAAGGCTGTTTTAAAATCAGGAATATTTGGGACCGTAAAAGAGACCTTTTTTCGCAAGGATTATTAAATTTTGGATAAGAAAGATTTCAGGGCCTTTTTATGCGCTTCGGAATGCTCTGCGTCTGTAATGCCCTGCTGTTCGTCAAAGGTATGATTAAAAGAAGGCAGGGAAAAGGTAGCGACCGTCTCACCGCCAAATCGAGGTATAATTCCTTTTACCACCTCCAAGGAGCCTATTGCCCCCCTTCTTCCCCCGGATGTGGACATCAACAATATCTTTTTGTCTGCCAAGAAATTCCTGTCTACCCGCGACAACCAATCCAATACATTCTTGAAATAGGCAGAGGGGTTGCTATTGTGCTCGTTCACTGATATGATCAAAGCATCACTTTGCACAATCTTATCCTTTAATTTCACCAATAACGGATCATACCCCTCCTGTTTTTCCAGATCCTCACTAAATACCGGAAAACTATAGTCTGTCATATCCAATAACTCCACTTCATGTTCAGATATAAGTGTACTGGTATACTTTACTAATTTATAGTTAATTGAGGTACTGGAATTGCTTCCTGCAAAGGCTAATAATTTCAAAGCGATATCATTTTATTATTTCCATCTACGAAAATACCTTAAAATAGATTGAATTGCGAGTATTTTGCATAATTTTGCAGCCCATGTGATCCAAAAAAGCTGTTTATCAAGTATATAGGTATACATAAAAATAAAATGAACAACAATCTGCGACTTTATTTTATTGACGCTATAAGAGCTTGGGCCATTCTAATGATGCTTCAGGGGCATTTCATAGACGGGCTGCTAGACAATGCCTTTAGAGATAATTCCAATACCTTCTATTCTATTTGGAAATATTTTAGAGGAGTTACGGCACCGGTTTTCTTCACGGTAGCCGGTTTTATTTTCACCTACCTGCTTATTAAGGGCGACCAAGTTGGTTTTAACAATCCGAGGGTCAAAAAAGGGCTAAAAAGAGGGCTACAGCTTTTGGCAATAGGTTACTTGCTGCGACTCAACGTTTTTGGCCTGCTAAGTGGACAGCTATACGGTTCCTTTTACCTGGTGGATGTACTGCACTGTATAGGCCTTTCTATTTTGGGCATAATAGGCATTTACCTGCTTACCATAAAAGGAAACAAACTGTTGTTCCCCTGTCTTTTATTAGCCACTACATTGGTCCTTTTTGTTATGGAACCCCATTACAAACAATACACCCACTACTATCTGCCCAACCTATTGGCCAATTACCTTACTAAGGCCAATGGATCTGTTTTCACCATTATTCCCTGGTTTGGATATGCCAGCATAGGCGCCTTTTTGTCGGTTTTATTTACTAGATTCAAGAATAGTACCTACCTCTACCCAATTGCGATTAGCAGTCTTGCCTTCCTTGGATTTATCCTTTTAACTTATTCATCTGCCTTTTTTTTAAAGCTTTATGATGTGAGCGGTATGCTAATATTCTCCAAAATCTATTTTAACAATTACCTATTTATTCGCTTGGGCGATGTTTTCTTGGTTTTTGCAGTATTTATGCTGTTCAGGCGGTTTATGAACAACAGCACCATCCTTAGGATTGGACAAAGCACCTTGTCTATCTATGTTATACACTATATTATTTTATACGGAAGCTTTACGGGCTTGGGACTTTACTACTTCCTAAACCACAGTCTTTCGCCTACTATAGCCGTTGCAGGAGCTTTTGTATTTATTCTGGTCACCACTGTATTAGCTTTGAGATATGAAGAAAACAAGGCAATTATAAAACAGCAGCTGCACAAAGCGCTGAAGGTTGGCCAATTGAAAGTTGAAACCTGGTTAAACCAGCAAGGACAACCCGTATTAAAAGCGTTTATAC
>JBFHGV010000508.1:0-3359 GCA_041582955.1 Arenibacter sp. | reverse complement strand
TGAATTTAGAACCTTCAAGGCCTCTTCTCCATTCTTTGCTTCAATGATTTCATGTTTTAACCCTAGTTTGGCCAGGGTCCTATGAAGTTTCATGGTTTCTATAATATCATCCTCAATAAATAATATATTCATTCTGGGCATATTTAAATGAGTAACAAAGTACGAAAGATTGGTCTTAAAAAAAACTGTAGTATAGACGAATGGAAATTAAGTGTAGACCAGTGGACAGTAAGTTGTGGTGGGCACAAGAAAATTTAGATGGGATTTGTATAGGCCTGGACCAAGAACTCTGCCACACAGGCCGGCTTTTCCTCTCCTTCCAACTCAAATACAATCTTTAATTTGTATTTGCCACCCCCTTCAAAAGGAGAAAAGTCCATGAGGGAGACGGTTGCCCTTATCAAGGATCCTACGCGAGTAGCGTTCATGAACCGCACCTTGTCCAAACCGTAATTCACCGCCATGGTCACATCATGTATCTTGTAGGTTTCGTAGCAGAACTTAGAGGCTAGGGAAAGTACCAAAAAACCATGTGCCACTGTTGTTTTGTACGGGGAATGGGCAGCAGCTTTTTCCGGATTTACATGTATCCACTGTTTATCGTCCGTTGTATGGGCAAAACTATTGATCATTTCTTGGGTTATGGTCATCCAATTGGATACCCCCAACTCCTTACCTATGTAGTTGGTTAAATCTGTTAGCTCAGCAATTTCTGTAGAATACCCCTTGTCCAAGGCTTTTTTGTTGGCCATATTGTATGTTTAATTTTTTTGTTTTGTCACTGTTCCAAGCAGGTTTCCAATACTCGTTTCTAACCCAATCCACCAGCAACCATATGTCCCCCATCTGCAGTAAAAACCGATCCGGTACAATAGCTGGAAGCGTTGGAGGCCAGAAAACAGGCCATCCCAGAAAGTTCATCGGGAAGCGCCATTCTCCCTGCAGGCAAATGATGGGTTATTTGGTCCAGTATTTTTTCGTTTTGCCACAGTGCAGCGCTAAATTTGGTCTTAATAAGTCCTGGGCAGATTGCATTGGAACGAATCCCATATTTGCCCCATTCCACGGCCTGTGACTTGGTCAACATAATTAAGGCAGCCTTACTTACACTGTACAATCCTAGGCCGGCACTTGGTTTCATTCCTTCAACCGAGGCAATGTTGATGATACTGCCCCCTCCTCTTTTTTTCATTATGGGATAACATAGATTGGCCAATAAGAAAGGGGCCTTGAGGTTTATGTGCATTATTTTGTCAAATAGCCCTTGGTCCATGTTTTCCAAGGTCCCATAATAGGGATTGCTGGCTGCATTGTTTACCAGGATGTCCACACCCCCATAGGTTTGAACCGTTTGCTCTAATAGATTGTGTAGGTGCAAAACATCCCCAACGTGACAGGCAATACCCTTGGCTTCCAGTCCGTCTGTCCTTAAATTGTTCACCACTTGGTCTATTGCTTCCTGGTTGCGGGAACTAATGACCACCTTGGCCCCAAATTGGGCAAGTCCCCTTGCTATAGATTCCCCAATACCCTTGCTGGCACCAGTAACAATAGCTACTTTGTCTTTAAGGTCAAATTTCTGTTGTATTCTTTCTTGCATGCTGAGGTTTATAATTGAACAAATGAGCCAATGTATTGGTGGAGTATCCTGGATTAATGTAGCGGATACCCAAAAGTGCCGTTATATGGGCATGGCGCCCCCATTGGCATGTAAGGTGTGGCCACTGATAAATCCGGCCTCCTTGGAAGCTAGGAACAGATAGGCATTTCCCATATCTTCAGGGGTGCCAATTCGCCCAACTGGTATGCTGGCGATCCCTGCGTTAATCACATCCTGTGGCATGGAATCGGTCATTTCGGTCTTTATGAATCCAGGGGCAACGGCATTGACAGTGATATTGTATTTGCCTACTTCCCGGCATAGTGAACGGGTAAAGCCAACAATAGCAGCTTTACTGGCGGTATAATTGGTTTGCCCAAAAGCCCCTTGGAAGGCATTTATGGAAGAAGCGGAAATAATCCTACCATATTTGGCGCTCTTCATATGGGGTATTACCGCTTTGGCGGTTATGTACAGGGAGTCTACATTTATACGCATTACCTGGTCCCATTCCTCGCGGCTCATTTTTAGGATAGATCGATCCCGAATGACACCAGCATTATTGATCAGTACGTCAATTTTACCATATTTGGCCATAATTTTGGCCACGGCATTATCAACGGATTCCTGGTTGGCCACATCTACTTTTTGAAAAAATATCTTGCCGCCTTCCTTAGTTATTTTATTCGCGGTTTCCTGCCCATCCTCTAAAATATCCCATAGGGCTACGGTAGCTCCTTCTTGGCAAAATATAGAGCAAATTCCTTCCCCAATGCCTCTAGCTCCACCTGTAATGATGACCAACTGTCCCTCTAGTTTTTTCATTTATATGGTTTAAATGATTTTATTTCAGTAATTTAAAAAAAACTTAGGAGACAATCAATAAAGAAAGAACAAGTATTGTTTAAAGCCCAATAGCTCATATTTTTTTATACGACCCTAGGATTAGGTACATTTTGAATTCTTAGGTGTAATGTGGGAAGTTAAGAGTTAAAGAAAGTCACAGGCCGGGTTGAGGCTGCAAAAAGGAATTTGGAACACATCCGTTTTACGGATATGCACTAATACGGTAAGAGCCAAAAAAACACCCTAGAAATAAAAGGTTTTAAATCTAGGGTGTTGGTGTTATTAAGGAGTTTTCAATTAAAACTGATATCGTATACCTAATGCAATATCCAAATCCAAATCATCAGAATAGTTATCGTTGAATCCAATCTCTGGGCGAATATCCAAGGATAGCAATAAGGGAAAATCAAAATTACATTCAATACCTATATCTCCTGCCACCAGGGCAAAAGTCCCATCGCCACCGGGGGAATCAAAAGAACCAATACCGGCTCCAGCCCCAACGTACCAATTAAATAACCCTTCAATAGGCATAACCCATTGGTAAAGCCCAACTAATTTAAAGGCGTCCACATTATTGGAATCGCGCCAGCCTAGATCAAACTCCAATCGATTGTCTTCCGATACGGCACGTTGATAGGTGATTTCTCCTCCAAATCCGTCATTGTCCCCAATCCGTAGACCAAGAGCGTTTTGAGAAATAGATTGAGCATTGGCCCCAATGAAAGTTAAGGTCAAAATAGCAAATAGACTTAGTGTTTTTTTCATGATAATTTTATTTTACTGCAATATTACTAAAAAGGTAAACACCTATTGGTCTTCATAAAAACAAAAAATAACGCCATTGATAAGTGTCCCATTTGTATGGTTTAGACCAAATAGGTCAATTTTAATTTCGCTTGGATCAGATATT
>JBFHGV010000507.1:0-3362 GCA_041582955.1 Arenibacter sp. | reverse complement strand
TTATAAGCCGTGTTCTTGTAGTTTTTAAATTGTCCTGTCTTCTGGTCCAACATACTTAGCCCCTCTGTTCTAAGTCCAAACCAAAGCCTATTTTTGTCGTCTTCTACCCCTGTCCATACAGAGCTTTCGCCAATTGAATTGAGATCCGATGAATTATGGAGATATCGTTTGAACGTCTTAAGTTCAGGGTCAAATTTATTTACTCCTCCATCCAAGGTACAAACCCAAATATGGCCTGTGGAAGATTCAAAAGTATACAGTATTTTGTTGGAACTTAGGGAATTTGGGTTCTTTGGTTCGTGGCTAAAATGGGTATAGGTTAAATTCTTCTCGTCAAATAGATTTAGTCCACCGTTATAGGCACTGATCCAAATTCTTTCCTTGGAATCCTCTAAAACGGACTGGACTATTTTCTCATTTAGACCATTGGGGTTATTTGGTTGGTAATAATAATGGCCGAAGAAAAATTTTGTGGGGTCCAATTTACTTACTCCCTTGTCATAACTTCCTATCCATAAAATATCATTCTTGTCTTCATAGATTACGGAGGGCTTGTCATTGGGTATTGAAAAAGGGTCAAAAGGATCGTTTTTAATATTTTGAATCGGTTTTATATTGCCCTTTTCGAAAAGAAACAGGCCATGTCCATCTGTTGATACCCATACAATTCCATTTTTATCTTGATGGAAATCCCGAATAGGAACATTTCCATCCACCAAGGAAAGAGGAGTAAATTTATTGTCCTTTTTGGTCCACAGGATTATATTGGACAAGTTATTGCCTATCCAGAAATCGTCATTGGAGTCTATGTATACATTTTTGGGCAGATGGTTTAGTTCATAGGGTTCTGGCACATTGATGTGGATTCTATCAAAATTATCCTTCTCCGGATCGAATCGATTAAGATATTGCCCGTTGGTCACAAACCACAGGGCATTTTGCCTATCCTTTATTATGAAATTTACACTGTTGTTGTCCAGGGAGTTGGGATTTGAAGCTTCATTGGAATAATAGGAGAAGGTCAACTTTTTGCCATCGCTCGGGTTATTCTGTAAGTCGATTTTAATGACCCCGTTATTGGTGGCTACCCAAAGGGTATTGGTGGCCAATTCATACCACAGATCGTTAATTATTTTTCTAGGGCTTTTGGACAGTGACTGTTCTCCGTATAGGCTGATACGATGAAACCTATTGGTTTTTTTATCCAAGAAATTGAGTCCGTTGCTCGTACCCACCCAAAGATTACCATATTTGTCCTCACTTATGGCATTAATTCTATTGTTGCTAATTGAAGTGGAATCGTTTAAGACAGACCGGTAAATTTCGAAACCATAACCGTCATATTTATTTAGACCATCAATGGTTCCAAACCACATAAATCCATCACGATCTTGAAAAATAGCCGCACAGGTACTGCTAGAAAGGCCATCTATAGTATTTAAATTTTCAAATTTGAGATTGTTAAATTGACCCAATAACGACTGGGATAAAAAACAAACCAAAATAACTGCACATGCGCGTAGGATCATTGCTCACAATTGATGTTTAAAAACTACTGGTCTAGGCCTATGAATTTGAGAAATCTTTATCGTAGTTACCAGGAGGATACTACTGGCTCTTTCGGCTACAATATAAGCACAAATAAACAAACTTAAAACTCATCAACCTTCCTGATTTTGAATGCGGCCTTAGCGCTTAAGCAGAAAGTCTTAAATATTGCTTAAGCTTTTTTTATGACAACATATGACTTGCCGGTCTATTTGGCCAGACTACCATCCATTACGGAATAGGACCGGATATAGTTCTAAATTATGGCTTCTTATACCGGAAAAAAGGTGAAGGACAATCTAAATTTAATATGTATATTTAAAAGTATAATTTTTAGAATCAATACTGGTTTAGCTATTTGGAAAGGGTATGGCCAAGCTTTTTGGCCTAAGATTTTCTTTCTATTTTGGTTAAGGTTTTTATCTAAGGGGATTAAAATAGCATTGGTCATACTTTATTTAAATGAACATGAATTATAAGATGAGTTCTTTTATTAAATGCGGATTAACAGGTATATGTTTAGTATTGTGTATTGTAGGATGTAAGGAAAAACAGGAAAAGGACCCTAAAATCGATTTGGGTGAAATGGGGCAAGAGGAAAAATCAGGATTGTACCAAAGCAGGGAATTTACAGAACCTGCCCTCTTTCCATCTGGAATTGAGGGACCTGCAGTGGATGCCAACGGGGTACTGTATGCCGTTAATTTTGAAAAAGCCGGTACCATAGGTCAGGTGGATGCTAACGGAGAGGCGTCGCTGTTTATAAACTTGCCTGAAGGCAGCATTGGCAACGGTATCCGTTTTAATAGCAAGGGCCACATGTTCATAGCAGATTATACAAAACATAACATATTGAAGGTAGACATGGATTCTAAAGTGGTTACTGTTTTTGCCCACAATAATACTATGAACCAGCCAAATGATGTTGCAATAATGGACAATGATATACTCTTTGCCAGTGATCCCGATTGGAAGAATTCAAAAGGGCAGATCTGGAGAATAGACACCGAGGGAAGCATAGCGCTGTTGGAAGGGGATATGGGAACCACCAACGGCATTGAGGTTAGTCCGGATAACAAAACACTTTATGTTAACGAATCGGTACAGCGCAATGTTTGGGCCTACGACCTTTCTCCTACTGGGGATATAAGCAATAAACGGCTTCTTATCAAATTTGAAGATTTCGGAATGGATGGCATGCGCACCGATGTGAAGGGCAATCTGTACATCACTCGGCATGGAAAAGGAACAGTGGTCAAGGTGTCGCCCGAAGGCAAAATTCTACAGGAAATCCAGTTAAAGGGCAAAACTCCGTCCAATATTGCCTTTGGAGGAAAGGACGGCACTAAGGCCTTTATAACCCTTCAGGACAACGGCAATTTTGAAACCTTTGATACGGAAGATCCAGGAAGGGAATTTGTAATGAAGAAGTAGTTTTTAAGTATCCGTGCTATATAGTAGTAATACCAATGAAAGGTGGTGGTGGCAGTAACTGTCCAGGATATAAAATTCTGGATTCCTAATACTGGTTTAACATTTGTATAGGCTGCTATTCCAGGATGGAGAAATTTTCATATATTCATGTTTTCGGCAATAGATCATCGCTAAAAAAGCTTTTGGCAAGTATAAAGTATGATTGGCCACTGATCAAAAACTTAATATAGGACACAGATAATCATAAATTTTTAAACCATGGAAAACAAAACAACAAGAAGAGCATCTTTCAAAAAATTAGGAATGGGTTTGGCAGCTATGTTCGGAATAGGTGCTGCGGCCAGGGCAATGGACGGAGGTTCAAAACCAAAAAAGGAAGT
>JBFHGV010000506.1:0-3369 GCA_041582955.1 Arenibacter sp. | reverse complement strand
GGCCTTGGCAATTTCAAGGTAGGTTTTGCCGGAATTCCGCAGGGCATAGTCATTGGCCCTGCTGCCTCCAAAACAAATATGGGTATGGGTGTCAATGAAGCCGGGAAGGCATACCATATTGGAAGGGATTGGTATGCTTTTGGCATTGAGGGATCTTGCTTCTGCCCGAAGATCTAGATAAGGTCCCAGGGCATAAATTTTTTCATCTTCGGTAATAATGCCGGCATTTTCAATCAGATTCAATTGTTCATCGGATATGGCCCCTTTTTGGGGCAATCCTGCCATTGTCACGATTTGTTTAAAAGGGCCAATTAGCCTATACTTTTTCATTTTTTTTATGTCTATTTTCCGTAACCTACCTATGGGCTAATAGGCTCCAAATTGGTCTTCGTACGGACTGTCAATTTTCATTTTATGGCGTTGTATAACATGCTGTACTGTGCGTAGTATAGTGCGCTTTTTAATCATGTCAATGCCCTCTTCAATATCATCAGAAAAAACCCTGTCCTTTTCGGCAAAGGCTACCTTTTCACGAAGCTTTTTATGGACTTCATCCAATAATAGGCCAGATTTCATGGGCTTTCTAAATTCAAATGCCTGTGCTGCAGTAAGGAGTTCTATGGCCAGTATTTTTTCCACATTTTCCAAGACTTTCAGGGCTTTTCTTCCACTTATAGACCCCATACTTACATGGTCTTCCTGTCCTAAGGAGGTGGGGATGCTGTCTGCACTGGCAGGGAAGCACAATCCCTTGTTTTCACTGGCCAAGGCTGCAGTGGTATATTGCAGTATCATATATCCTGAATTGATTCCGGTTTCTTTCATCAATAATTTGGGTACACCCGGACTGTTGCCTTCCAAAGCCAAATAAATGCGGCGGTCCGATATATTTCCCAACTCTGAAGCGGCCAGGCAAGCATAGTCCAAGGCCATGGCCAAAGTTTGACCGTGAAAATTTCCTCCGCTTATGGTTAATTCCTCATCCATAATGATAGGGTTGTCCGTGACCGAGTTTAATTCTACCTCCAATAATTCCTTTAGGTGTAACCATGTGTTTCTAGAAGCTCCATGTACTTGGGGTATGCATCTCAGGGAATAGGGGTCCTGAACTTTTTCACAGTTAATGTGGTCCTCCATAATTTCGGAACCCTCCAATAGATAACGGATTCTGGCGGCTACATGGATACTGCCTTTAAATGGGCGTAGTTGGTGTAATTCCTTGAAAAATGGTTTTACACTGCCCTGTAGTCCTTCTATCATCATGGCGCCATTAATATCGGCTTGGTCAAGACAGGCCTTCATCTTGTCCAATACTTTTACCGCATGCGCTGCTATGAACTGAGTGCCATTAATTAAGGCCAGTCCTTCTTTGGGTCCCAATTCCAGAGGTTTTAGTCCATAAATTTTATATAGTTGTGCTGTTGAAATAACTTTTTTAATATAACGGACTTTTCCCAAGCCGATTAAGGGTAAAAATAAATGGGATAAGGGAGCAAGGTCCCCAGAGGCACCAACCGAACCCTGGGAGGGCACTATTGGAATGGCGTCGTTATCTATATGCCATAATATGCGGTCCAAGGTAGCTTCGGCTATACCCGAATAGCCCTTAGCTAGGGAGTGTACTTTTAGGATGAGCATGAGTTTGGCAATATCAGTTTCAACGGGAGGCCCAACACCAACACTGTGGCTTTGAAGGATGTTGTTTTGTAATATTTTGGTTTCGGATTTGGAAATCTTGGTAGTGCATAAGGGGCCAAATCCGGTATTGATTCCGTAAACAGGTTTGCCTTTCTCTACAATTTGTGCCACGGCCTTGTAACTGGCCCTAATTCTTTTCCTAGCTTTTGCAGAGATTTGCCCTTTTATTGTTCCCTTGGCAATGTCTATAGCTAGTCCAGCCATTAGGTGGTCTTCCCCGAAAAAAAATGATTTTTTTGAAGTTGCCATGTGCTAATTTTTTGCATTATAAATTTATTGATTAAGTTTGATAATTGCCAATACCATTTATATACATACCTAATAACTATGGGTTATCAATTAGAACTCCGACATTTTAATTATTTCTTAGCGGTGGCCGAGGAGTTACATTACCGGAAAGCCGCTGAAAATTTGTGTATTTCACAGCCTGGCTTAAGTAGGCAAATAAAGCAAATGGAGGAAATATTGGATGTAAAACTGTTTGTTAGGAGCAAAAAGAAAGTGGCCTTAACGGCGGCAGGGGAATACTTAAAAGGTGAAATGGAATTTATCTTAAACCATTTGGACGTCACCAAAAAGCAGTTAAAACATATTAGTGAAGGTAATTTTGGAGAGGTACGGATTGGTTTTTTAGGTTCGGCCATGCAAGAAGTGATTCCTGACCTTTTGATTGGATTGAAGGAAAATTTCCCTGGCATAAAGTCCAGTTTGGAGGAGCTGTCCAATACAGCCCAAATGAATGCTATTATGAGGGATAAACTGGATATGGGCTTTGTACGTTTGGCAAGGGTGCCTGATGGGGTGAATATTCAGCCAGTGTATACTGACACCTTTTCTGTGGTCTTGCCAGAATTATATCCTATGTTGACTAGGGATTTTAAGGACGTTGGGCAGTTGGCAGAAGAGAATTTTATTTTGTTCGCCCAAGACTATAGTCCCCTGTACTATGATACTGTCATGAGTATATGTGAGGATGCGGGTTTTACGCCAAAGGTGTCACATAAATCGGTTCATGCCCAGACTATTTTTAAGTTGGTAGAGAATAATTTGGGTATAGCCATTGTGCCTACCTCCTTACAATACGGCTTTCAGATGAAAGTAAAATTTATAGAACTAAGGAATATTCCACAAAGGGCTATCCTGTCGGTAGTATGGAAAGAAGATAATAGGAATCCTGCCTTGCGGCATTGTATTAATTTACTGTTAAACCGTTCTAAGTTGGATAAATAATAAGTTTAGTTTGTAGTTAATAAATTGAGAAAAGCTATGATATATGATATAATAAAAAAAAGACGCTCCGTTTTTCCTGCGCAATATAACAACAAGCCTATAAGTAAGGAGGCTATAGAAAAGGTTTTGGAGGCGGCCAATTTTGCGCCTACCCACAAAAAGACCGAACCGTGGCGTTTTAAGGTGTTACAGGGTGAATCCCAGGAAAAGCTTGGTTTGTTCCTTTCCTTAAAGTATATGGAGACAGAAGAAAAGCCCAAACAATTTAAGGTAGAAAAGTTAATACAAAACCCTCAAAAGGCGGGGGCTGTAATAGCTATTTGTATGCAGAGAGATCCACAGTTAAGTGTGCCAGAATGGGAAGAGGTAGCAGCAACGGCCATGGCCGTACAAAATATGTGGCTTTGTTGTACAGAAATGGGCATTGGCTGTTATTGGAGT
>JBFHGV010000505.1:0-3373 GCA_041582955.1 Arenibacter sp. | reverse complement strand
AGGAAATAACACTCAAAACACTGATAAAGAGAATACTAAGTGCAAATAACCAATGATGTGGCGCAGTTCGAAAAGGTTTTCGTAAAATGATATGGTGATTACCTACTTCTAGGTTAAGGATCAATGTCCAAATACAGATGCTGTTTTATTCTTTTTTCTTGCCCACCAATCCCTTTGTGAATTCGTTCAGCGTTTCCACTTTCTCCTCAAAATCACCTTTTATGGTCTTTCGGAATTCATTTAAGTTCTTTACCAGATCATCTATATCTTCCGGAATTACGTCTTCAAAAAATTGTCTTAGGCGTTTGGCCGTGGTGGGCGATTTTCCATTGGTAGAAATGGCTACTTTAACATTACCCTTAGTAACTATGCCGCCCATATAAAAATCACAAAAGGGAGGATTATCGGCAACATTCACCAGAATTTGTTTCTCGCGACAATCGTGATAGACCTGTTCATTAACACTGACCTGGTCCGTAGTGGCAATTACCATATGACGCCCTTGAAGATAGGACTTATTATAGCTGTCCCGAGTAATTTTCACATTATGTTTTTTGGCCAATATCAAAGTCTCCTCCAAAAATTTTGGTGCTACCATCTCTACCTGTGCGTGGGGACTGGATTTTAGCATAAAGGTCAGCTTTTCCAAACCAACGTTACCTCCGCCCACTATAAGAATATTTAGCTGTGATACCTTTAAAAAAATTGGATATAATTCATTCCTTTCCATATGTCATTAATCTTTTATTGCTCCATCCATAGTTTAAGTTCGGCCATCCCTGCCAATAGACCTGTTTGGTGCTGCACCTATATCTTATCAAAGATAAGGTACAAAATTGTAGCTATACTTCATTTTTGAACAAATTCATCACCCAGGCCCCTGTATTTCATATGGAATTGAATTTCCAATCTCAATTTTTACCCTAAGGTCTAATGCGTTAATTTTGCCCCTCAAAACTCAAACTAATAAAAAACGAAAGATGAGGCGTATTGCTACGCCAAATTGATCACAATTAACTCAACATGATTAAAACTATCAGCAAGCGAAATCACATTTTATCGGTATTTCTTCTTATTACTTGGGTAATAAGCAGTCAGGAAGCAGTAGACTATGTAAGCCCTTTAATGGGAACAGATTCCAAACCCAGTATGAGCAATGGCAACACCTATCCAGCTATAGCCATGCCCTGGGGCATGAATTTCTGGACACCACAAACTGGAAAAATGGGAGATGGTTGGGCCTATACTTATGCTGCTGATAAACTAAGAGGGTTTAAACAGACCCACCAACCCTCACCTTGGATGAACGATTATGGACAATTTGCCATAATGCCCATCACTGGCAAATTGCGTTTCAATGAAGACGAGAGAGCCAGTTGGTTTAGCCACAAATCTGAGGTAGCAAAACCCTATTATTACAGTGTTTACCTAGCGGATCACGATATTACCACGGAAATTGCCCCCACAGAGCGAGCCGCCATGTTCCGTTTTACTTTTCCCGAAAGCGATAGTGCCCATGTGGTACTGGATGCGCTGGACAATGGTTCCTATGTGAAAATAATCCCTGAAGAGCGAAAGATTATAGGTTACACCACCAAGAACAGTGGAGGGGTGCCCGATAATTTTAAAAACTATTTTGTTATGGTTTTCGACAAGGATTTTGAAGCTTCCAATGCCTTTGACGGTAAACAACTTATCCATAAACAAGAAATAAAATCTGATCATACGGGTGCCATTGTAAGTTTCAGCACAAACAAAGGCGAGGTGGTTATGGCCAAAGTGGCTTCTTCCTTTATCAGTATAGCACAAGCGGAACAAAATTTAAAAGAACTGGGAACTGATAATTTTGATACCGTAAAAGAAAAGGGGCGTAATGCTTGGAACCGGGAACTGGGTAGAATAAAAATTGAGGGAGGAACCGTAGATCAATTCAGGACCTTTTACTCCTGCCTTTACCGTTCCCTCTTGTTTCCCAGAAAGTTCTATGAATACGACCTAAATGGAAATGTACTGCACTATAGCCCCTACAATGGGGAGGTACTTCCTGGTTATATGTTTACCGATACGGGTTTTTGGGATACGTTTAGGGCCTTGTTTCCTTTTCTTAACCTTATGTACCCCGAACTCAATGCCCAAATACAGGAAGGACTGGCCAATGCCTATAAAGAAGGTGGCTGGCTGCCCGAGTGGGGAAGTCCAGGGTTGCGAAATGTTATGGTGGGCAACAATTCTGCCTCCGTGGTGGCAGACGCTTATCTAAAAAGTGGCCAAAGCCATAGGTACGATATAGAGACATTATATGAGGCTCTGATCCATGGTGCCAACAACGAAGGCCCACTAACCGCCGTAGGTAGGGCCGGTGCCGATTATTACAACAAATTGGGTTATGTACCCTATGACGTGGGCATAAATGAAAATGCCGCCAGAACCTTGGAATATGCCTATGATGATTTTACCATTTACCAACTGGCAAAGTCCCTAAACAGACCAAAAAAGGAAATCAAATTATACAAAAAGAGAAGTCTCAACTACAAAAACCTATTTGACCCGGAAACCAAATTAATGCGCGGGAAAAATGAAAACGGGGAATTTATGGCACCTTTTAACCCTTTTAAGTGGGGTGACGCCTTTACCGAAGGAAATAGCTGGCATTATACCTGGTCTGTTTTTCACGATATTGAAGGCTTGGCCAATCTTATGGGCGGTCATGAGGCCTTTGCTGCCAAATTGGACGAGGTCTTTTCACTTCCCCCAATTTTTGACGAGAGTTATTACGGGGCGGTGATCCATGAGATACGTGAGATGCAGGTGGCCAATATGGGACAATATGCCCATGGCAACCAACCCATACAACACATGCCCTACCTCTACAACTATGCCGGACAACCCTGGAAAACTCAATATTGGGTCAGGGAAACCATGGATCGTATGTATACGCCAGCCCCAGATGGATATTGTGGGGATGAAGATAACGGACAGACTTCGGCTTGGTATGTTTTCTCGGCAATGGGCTTCTATCCGGTTTGTCCAGGAACAGATAAATATGTACTGGGTACACCCTTATTTCAAAAAACTACACTAAGTCTGGAAAATGGCAATGAAATTGTCATTACCGCTCCCAACAACAGTGACACCAATAAATATGTACATGAGCTAAAGGTAAACGGCAAACCATATTCCAAAAATTGGTTAAGCCATCAGGAGTTGATGAAAGGTGCTGTATTACATTTTGATATGACCCACACTCCCAATAAGAACAGGGGTACCAATACGGCAGATTTTCCTTATTCCCTGTCTACGGAATAGAGAATATCTTAATGTATAAATTCTGAATAATGTCTATTTGGACCCTGCCTTTTCGGCGGGTAAGAGT
>JBFHGV010000504.1:0-3373 GCA_041582955.1 Arenibacter sp. | reverse complement strand
TGCAGCTTTTTAGACGAACTACCTACTTTTTAAACCACCTAGACCATAAAACGGATATTTTTTTCATCATTTTGGATTATCCCTATATATTTACATTTCATCTAAACCAAATCCAATTTATCCAACTCGTATTATGTGGCATAAGTTATCCCCTGTTCTACTATTTTTCTACTTAATAGTAGGGTGCAAAAACGGTAATAATTCAGAATCCCAAATTTTAACGGAGGTAGTTCATCCAGAGCTTACTTTTGGTGAGGCCAATAGATTGGTTAGATTACCTCTTGACTGTTTGCAAACGGAATACCCCAATAAATTAAATCAAACCTTACAGGACTCCACCCAACTGGGAGGTCCACAGCAATTGCATCCGGCGTTTTACGGATGCTTTGATTGGCACTCTTCTGTTCATGGTCACTGGTCCCTGGTTTCTTTGTTAAAACAATACCCCAGTCTAAACCAAGCGGCAACCATTCGCAATAAATTGATAGAAAATATATCCAAGGAAAATATAATGGCAGAGGTAGACTATTTTAAATGGACAGGAAATAGCTCCTTTGAGCGTACCTACGGATGGGCTTGGATCCTTAAATTGGCCGAAGAGCTTCATACCTGGAATGATCCTTTGGGGCGAGACCTTGAAGCAAACCTTCAACCGCTTACAGATTATATTGTGGCTTCTTATGTGGATTTTTTGCCCAAGTTAAACTATCCAATAAGGGTAGGGGAGCATTCCAATACAGCTTTTGGCCTTTCCCTAGCTTGGGATTACGCGGCTGTCCTCAACAATCGGGAATTACAAGAGGCAATTAGCAGCTGTGTTGAAAGGTTCTATGCGGGAGATGAAGGTTGCCCGATAACCTGGGAGCCTAGTGGCTTCGATTTTTTATCGCCCTGTTTGGAAGAGGCCAACTTGGTTCGGAAAATATATCCACCGAAGAAATTTAAAAAGTGGCTGAACAATTTCTTGCCACAGTTGTCCCACCCCCAATTTGCGCTGGAGCCAGGTAGGGTTTCGGATAGGACAGATGGCAAACTGGTACATTTGGACGGCCTGAACTTTAGTAGGGCTTGGTGTTTATACGGAATTGCGGAAACCCTTCCAGAATATGCACATCTAAAGCGTATTGCCTCCTCACATATAGCGTATTCCCTCCCCAATATTATAGATGAGAATTATAGCGGTACCCACTGGTTGGGAAGTTTTGCCCTCTATGCCCTAAACCATGCGCATTAATATGTTTAAGAAAATGGGTCCAGGTGTTTTGGTGGCCGCTGCCTTTATAGGGCCCGGGACGGTTGCCATATGTACCATGGCAGGGGCTCGGTTTGGATATGGCTTGTTGTGGGCCATGTTGTTATCCATTGTGGCAACACTGGTATTACAGGAAATGGCAGCTAGGCTAGGGGTAGTTGCCCAAAAAGGTTTGGCAGAAGTAATAAGGGAGGAAATGGCCGTTCCGTGGATAAAAGTCCTGATCATAGGCTTAATCCTAGCTGCTATCGTTTTGGGCAATGCAGCCTATGAAGGAGGTAATATTGGAGGCGCCAGCTTGGGGCTGGAGGCAGTTTTTGGTAATGGATATACCCGCTATTACCCTCTTATTGTTGGTTCTATAGCCTTTGTTATTTTGTTTTTTGGTAACTATCGTTTGTTGGAAAAAGTATTGGTATCATTGGTCCTTATAATGAGTATATCGTTTGTATTGACCGCTTTGATCACCAGGCCCGATATTCTAGGAGTAGTACGCGCCATAGTATTTCCCAAAGCACCTGAAGGAAGCATTTTAACCATTATTGCTATGGTGGGTACCACGGTTGTTCCCTATAATTTATTTCTTCATACCTCCCTGGTACGTGAAAAATGGAAATCTTCAGCTGACTTAAAAGCAGCAAGGCAGGATACCTTGTGGTCCATTATTATAGGAGGGCTGGTCTCCATGTCCATTATTGTTGCGGCAGCTGCTATTCCTTCTGTTGAAATAAGTACCATTATGGATATGGCCAAAGGCTTGGAGCCCCTATATGGGAATAGCGCAAAATACTTTATGGGGGTCGGAATTTTTGCAGCAGGACTCACTTCTTCCATTACTGCACCTATGGCTGCGGCCTATGTGGTAAACAGTTGCTTTGGTTGGAATGCCACTATGAAGGATATGCGTTTTAAAATAGTATGGATGCTGATCATAGGGGTAGGGGTGCTGTTTATGTCCCTAGGGATAAAACCAATGGAAGTTATTCAATTTGCCCAGGTTGCCAATGGTATGTTGTTGCCCATAATCGCTGTGTTTTTATTATGGGTCGTTAATAGGAAAAAAGTGATGCAACAATTTCGGAATTCCGTATTTCAGAATATCATGGGAATTATCATTATTTTATTGTCTGTATTCTTGGGAGTAAAAAGTATATTAACCGTGTTTGGACTAATTTAAAAAAAAAGATATGCCTACCATAGATATTAATTGTGACCTCGGCGAAGGAGTAGACAATGAGGTTGATATAATGCCCATGATTTCTTCCTGTAGTATTGCTTGTGGAGGGCATGCCGGCAACCTGGAGACTATGGAAAGGGTGGTAGGTCTGGCCCAGGCAAACGGAGTATTGGTAGGGGCCCATCCGTCCTATCCTGATAAAGAGAATTTTGGAAGGGTCAGCATGTCAATTTCAGCAGAGGCGTTAAAAAAGAGTATCAAAGAACAAATAGAAAGTCTAGTAGTGGTTCTCAAAGCTAGAAAAATGGAGCTAAACCATATAAAAGCCCATGGCGCACTATATAATGATATTGCTAAGGATAAAGATCTGGCAGGGTTATTTCTGGACAGCATAGCCCTTTATAAGGAAAAGGTGTTTTTGTATGTGCCCTATGCTTCGGAAATAGCCAAACAGGCAAAGGAAACAGGGTACCGCATAAAGTATGAGGCCTTTGCTGATAGGAATTATAACCTTGACCTCTCTTTGGTTTCACGTAAAGCGCCAAATGCCCTGATCCAAGAACCAAAGGAGGTATTGGACCATATATTGCATATGGTGAACAAGGGAATGGTGAAAACGGCCTCCGGCACCACAAAACAACTATTGGCGGATACCTATTGTATACATGGAGATTCTCCCGCAACATTACAAATATTAATGTATCTTTCACAGCAGTTACCTAATAAGCAAATCTTTATTAAGAAGTGAACACTTTCAACATTTCAGTAAGGCAGTTTGGAGTCCACGCCCTGTTGGTGGAATGGCCCAGCCAAGTGGAGGAATCCATTTTGGACGATATTTTACAATTTATTCAGTACCTAAAAACGCATCAATTGAGTGAAAAGGAGTGGGAATTTATCCCGTCCTATAATTCACTTACCCTAATATGTAAGGATAAGGTTTT
>JBFHGV010000503.1:0-3374 GCA_041582955.1 Arenibacter sp. | reverse complement strand
TATTATTTGATACAGAAACAAGCCAAATTAAATCCATCAAAACGAAGGGGTATCCTATAAGGGTGTTTGAAAATAATCTTGGGGAGATATTCTCAATTTCGATTCCCGAAAACCAAGTAATAACACAGTTCGATGTTTTTGTCGAGAAAATTAAATTTCCTTAAGATATATTGGTATGAGAAAGAATTATTAACACCGCCTGAGTACTTTTCTTTTTGAACCTAACATTCAAGGAACAAAGAGCATGGTAAAAGTTCCTTTCAACGATTTTTTAGTTATCAATTTCACAAGGGGTTAGGATGTGACGAATTGCTCCCCTACATCTCCAGTAATGCCTCTGCGAATGCCCTGCCAGCCTGGGCATGAAATTTAGCTGAGCCGAAATAGTGTACAAAGCCACCTATAGAAGCTGCACGTTTCCATAGGGCAATCTCTTCTGGTGTGAGTATTTTTGCTTTGTAAGCATCAAGATAAGCTTTTCGCTGCTCTGCTGTCATTGATCCATCTGCATTTGGGCCATCTGCGAGCTTCTTTGACAATTTTCTACCCATAATTTTAACCTCAGTTAGCTTTTGATCGATGAATCCAAGAGCATCTTCTCTGAAGGCTGCGGTCTGAACAGCTACTACATTTCCTTTAAACTCCTCTTTTTCTGTGGGTGCCGACTGGGCCTTGCGGAAAAGCTTCATACGATGGTCAGAATTGTTTACAACCCTAAAGGTGCCTGGCGTGTAATTTCCGTATACGCCCATTACCCCTATAACGAAAGGCAGTTGGGGTGCCTGTAAATCCTTACGGATATCGCGTATGAACTGTTCTAATAATTTGCTGTATTGGTCATATTGCTTATCTCCATAACTTGATGGATAAGTGGTAAGATCACTAAAGTCATTCCATCCTTGAAACCAAACGAAGCCCGACAATTCATAGCCAGCATCGGCATCGTAGTCTGGGTAGACCCGATTTATATCGCCCAAGACTTTCCTGATATGATCCATCATGTAACGATAATTTCGTCCCGTGGCCTCTTTTTTCTGAGCCCGAACCTTTTCTAGGTTACCCTTTTGCGTCAGTACTTCCACCTGATAGTCATTCATTACGTATGGCCCAGAGCCTGGGGAACGGTAGTCTACACTAAGGTTTTGACCACCCCACGCAGTCTTGATAATTAAGATAGGCCCATCGTACGATTCCTCCATTGTAATACCGAACATATACTCCGGTCCAATAAAATCGTCATGCTGAGTGGGGTCGGTTCTGCGAACACCGTAACCAGCTGTCAACTTCCCAAAACCTTCACCTCCGTATTGATTCATTTTTCCATTTAGCGACGAGATCCAAACCCTATCACAGACCTTCGGGTTGCCATCGGGACCAAGCATCTTCTTGAGCAGCGGTGCGGTGGCTGGATCGTCCCCTATATAGTCGAAAGTCGAAATTCCACCGGTACCTACCATATTGGATTGTCCTGCCATTATGTAAACTTTTAGCGGTTTCTGTGCAATCGCTACACTGAAATAGCAAAAGGTGGCAAAGGTTGCGATGAGGAGTTTTGGAGTTTGTATCATAGTTTCTTGATTATATGTCGACAAAAAATAGTATCCCAATTCCTTTTAAACTCATGGGCATTTCCCAGAACTGATTTTAGGAGGATTTTTTAATCACAAAATTAGACTGTTCTCTATATAAATTGTCATCATAATTATCCAGATTGGATCTATTAATGATTTTTTACCGGGTATATGAAGGATTGGTTATTTATTAATTTTTATATAGGAGTACATAAAAACTAAAGAACTCTTGATTGGTCTCTATCAAGGTGTTTATTGTATTGATGATCCTGAAGTGATGTCTTTTTGCTCTTCTTTATATGTGTAACAAGTTGATTATGGGTAGTCTACATCGTTGTTGTTGGTTGTTGCTTTACATTTTAAATCATGTTTGTTATCCTATTCAATGTTCTTTTTTAAGGAACTCTGACGATAAATTGTATGGGTAGCGGCAGATTGCGCATTGCTTTCCTGTAAAACTTTATTGACGTTTGAGTGGGCTGTAATTCTCTATGTTTGGTGTTTTACCAGACATTATGTAAACTAATTGTGACTGCACCTTCCCAATTAATTCTTTTTGCCACTTGGATAGTGTATTATAGATTAAAGAAATTTGTGTTTTTTTAAGAATGACTCAGAATCGTCTAACATTTTGTAGTAATAATCAGATACTCCTTTACGATAATAAAATATTGGATGCCCGGCTTTTTCATATAATTTCAATTCACATGGTACTCCTACATTTGTCATTTTTTCTTGATATAACTCAGCTTGCTCAACAGATACCAAAGGATCATTGGTTCCCAATAGTATTAAGGTAGGAGGTGTTTCCGAGTCAATATTATACATAGGCGAAATTTCTTTATACCTCTTCTTCATATTTTTAGACCCATAACCACCAGGTCCGTTATCTACAACAGGATAGTGTAGTAATAAAAGGTTGGGTTTTGAGCTAATTGAAAGATCTTCACCAATTTCATCAAACTTACCAATTGTTCCCGTTGATGCGGCTAAATGCCCTCCAGCAGAAGCTCCAGCAGCAACAATTCTACTTGTATCAATATTGTATTTCTCTGCATTTTCCCTAATCCAGCGTATTGCAGATTTGGCATCACTCACACTCTCAAAAACACTTGTGCCATGTTCATATTTTATCCTATAATCTGCACTGATTGCAACCATTCCCTTTGATGCGAAGTAAGCACATTGCCTATAGAATTGAAGAGGCGTACCTATATTCCATCCACCCCCAAAAAAATAAACAATACATGCCTTCTTTTTTGCTGTATCAGTGGGTAATGGGTTAAAAATATGTAGTTTTAATTCAGTTGAATCTACTCTCTTATAAACTACTTCTTCTGGATCAAATGATTGCAACGGTTTTTCTAAAACAGTTTCAAGGGCATCAAACCACGTATCGGCCATTTTTTTGGCCCCTTTTATGTTTGGATGTACTTTATCTGGCAAACAGTCTTCCTTCCAGTTAAACCCTTCTGCCTGATTAACCAGCTTTATTGGATATCCTTCACCAGATAGTTGCTCTACCATTAGTGCAATCTTTTCATTCAATTCTGGTATATAGGAATATTTGGGAAGTTTTCCACTTTGAATAACTTGTGATACCAAAATCTTTACCTTGGGATTAATGGCAACTATTTTTGATAGGATTGATTTATGCATGGCAATGATTCCTTGGATAGGGTCGTCTTTTGCAAAATGATTATGCCCTGCATGCAATAAAACAATGTCTGCAGGATACTTGCTGTAAATACTATCTATGTGTGCATTCAGGTATTCTGCATTTCGCCCACTATATCCGGCATT
>JBFHGV010000502.1:0-3385 GCA_041582955.1 Arenibacter sp. | reverse complement strand
CCTTTTTGGAAAAGATTCGTCTGAAGAATCCAGACAAGGAATTGACAGATCTGTACCAAATCGCCTATGAAAGGATAATTAATAAATAAACTACTATGGGCTGAAAGGTCCATAGTTTAAGCTAGCGCAAGCGTGGACTTACTATATTAGACTGGACACAAAGTTGAGAGAATTGTTGTTACATAATTTAACTTTGAATTATGTAACAACAAAAAAGGAATTACAGCATATAATTCAAGAAAAAAGCAGTAGAATTACGCTTTGCAAGGGTACCGCAACTCAGTTATGGAGGGATTTGGATATTCCTACAGCAGTACTGAGTCCTTGACGAAGAGAGACTAGTGAATATGGTCAAAATAGCTCCGGGTCTTGGGAAGCCTAAATTGACTAATCAAAACCTCTATTCGATACTTTTAAAATCAATAGTCATATTTTAAAATTCAATAAGAATTACTTTAGTCGATAAAAAAATAGAATCACAAGTCCTGCGCAACAACCTATTTGCGCAAGCTACTTACCTTTCAATACTAATAACAACCTGTGAACATCCAATATTTAACGAAAATTATTCCGTTATTTTTCTTTGCTCTCTAGTTCATACATTGGTTTCCAATGCATAAATTTTTAGTGACTAAAAGAATAAGATATAGGCTCATTCAACAAGAATATTTGCCGAACGCAATCATATTTTTAAATTTTGTTTTTGACAAGTAGTTAAAACGGTAGTGGACTAATAACACCTGACTGCTTTATACGTATCACCTGATTACCAATCCACATGGTTTCATACCAAAAACCATCTACCATTTCTCGTTCAGTTTTACAAGGAACATCAAATGCCAATTGCGCATTGCCCCCCTTTTTTAGTCCAGATATTTTAAGGTAGTTAACAGAAAAATCCAACTTTTTGGTGGTTCCATTCACCGTTAATTTTATAGATTTCTTGGAAACCCAATTAGGAATCCGAACAAATAGGGCCTTGTTTGATTTAGCGCTAATTTGAATATTCCCAGCCTTTGGAAGTAAACTCTTGATTACAAAGTCTTCATTCTCCACATCGAAATGGAAGTTTAAGAAGCGCTCTTTGCCATCTCCGGTTATTCGATGTTCCCAGAACTCGGACAACGCATGAATTGCCCCCGATGTAATGTCTTGGGTCTCCACCGGAGTAGCTTCATTCAGGAGGCGACCGTTTGGGCGTGGAAAACCATACCCTCCCAGGCACCTATTTAAAATATCTTTCTCTGAATCGTCCTTCGGATCGGTGTTTTCTTTCATAACCAACACTAGATCCTCCATCCAAAATTGAGCCGGTAAAATCATGCCTCTTACAAAGCGCTCCGCTAGTTCATAATAAGAAGTATAGCCTGCAGCACCCAGATAAATGGCCGACCTTACAACATCCCCTACTTGATTTATCTCTCCTTGCGAAACAACGTTTGCCGGGTGAGTAGGCATTACTTCATCGCCCCACCCCCACGTACTAAAATAGTCCGGCACTCCACTGTCCATTATCTTTCTACAAGAATTTAACATGGTAGTGTCGTTTACCAACACGGCATATTGAATTATTCCTGATAATGAGGATGTAATGGAATGAATGTGCCCACTAGATTGACCAAATGGCTTAAACTTGCCATCCGTTTCAAAAACATCCCGTAAACCTACATTCGCATAATCTCCTGCCAATTTTAGTGCATTTTCATCCTTACTGACCTCGTAATACGCCAATAAGGGATCGATCATTCTTGCCTGATTATCCGCATTTGTACCCGTCAATCGTTCTATTCCCTTCTTATTCCCCAATTCAACCGACCAGCGCCCTCTTTCATCTGTAATATTTTGTAAAGTAACCAACATTTTTGCGGCCTTATCCCTAGCCCATTCCGAGTTGCGCCCTGCAATCAACGCCCATAAACTCCACAAACCTTCCCTCATGTTATGTAGCTCTACGCCCCGCTCACCCTCAGCATAATAAGAATTGAGATGGTCAGGGTTGTCAAATGCCTGCCTCGTATAATGCTCATAAATATCGAAGCCTTCTTTAGGAAAGGGCACGCCTACTTTTTGGGCCGCTATCTGACTTCCGAGCATAGATCGCCCCACTACATGGGGAATGCCTATTTCGACCGCATGCCTCATCTCCCCTGAGCCATCCTCTCTTCTAAAGCAATAGAAATAAGGTTCATTGTCCTTATCCCTGTCAAATTGACTATTTAGGTTATGAACGCCCAGAACTACGGCCTTTTCCAAATCCGTCCGTATCGGATATGAAGCAACGTTAATGCCTTTTTCCTTCTCAAAATCATGTATAGTCGGCCATTGATTAGTAATCGACCCGGCCACCATGCGGTCCTGCCCCATCAATGAATATATTCCACCTAGTAGTACCAGTATTACTAATCTCTTCATAATTTTTTATCTAATCTTGTTTATTGAACCAACAGCTATAATCAGCTTTTGTCTCCCTATAAACCTATTCTGCGTCGGGCAGCATGCGATAGCTAAAATTTCGAAAAGCAACAGGGCCATGATCTCCTTGTATCATAAGGGGACCCTTGGCCGTTTCGTTATTTTCTATAGGAGCGCCCGTGGTCCATGGCAACTCTACGTGGTCATGTATTTTTTGCCCATTTAATTCTACGGATTTGAAAGTAGCGTTGGATATCTTATTTCCGTTGTCATCAAATCGCGGTGCCTGGAATGATATTTTTAAGGTCTGCCAAACCCCAGCTTCCTTAGCCGCATTAACTAGGGGTGACTGGCCGATAAATTTCTTCCCTGGATCTTTTTCAAAATTTTCATAAATACCGCCCATATCCGAAAAGATTGCTTTCTCCTTCCCCCAGCTATCGAATAACTGGACTTCGTAACGCCCTTGTAGATAAATACCTGAATTTGACCCTTTAGGCAGCATCACTTCCACACTTATATCAATATCCCCGTGTTCCCAATTGGTAACAAGGTGACTTCTTTTCTCAGCGTTATTCATATTCAACAGCACACCCACTCCAGGCTCAAATGTAACCGCTTTATGCGCCACATCTGTTTGTGGTTCTTCTTCTGATCCCGCTTTATGGCTGACATCAACGGTAGGATCCATAGTTACATTGCCTACGATACTCCAGTTCCCACTTTGTGTATTGAAGGATGACATATCATCCAGTTTAAGATCCATCATCGGAGGTGCCTGGGTACAGGCAACTACTGAGCAAATTATCACGGCAATACAGGTATATGCCAAGGATTTAAGTACATTTTTCATAAGTTCTATTTTTTTTAATTATTATTTTGGATTAACAAAAAAGATATAGTTGTTCTTGCTTACGGTCTTTTCATATAAATATGCCCTTGAGCCGCTTCCGGATTATTTTTAAGCCATATT
>JBFHGV010000501.1:0-3389 GCA_041582955.1 Arenibacter sp. | reverse complement strand
TACCGTAAGAACATCATTTTTACTTAAGTTCCCATCCTTGTTTACCCGATACTTAGGGACAACAAACAAGGAAATACCCTTTGTTCCTGCAGGAGCCCCTTCAATACGGGCCAATAGCAAATGCACAACGTTTTCTGCATATTGATGATCGCCTCCGGAAATAAATATCTTTTGTCCGGATATCCTATAGTAACCCTCCGAGGTAGGAATTGCTTTTGTGGTAATATCCGATAGGGAACTGCCTGCTTGTGGCTCCGTTAGGCACATGGTGCCGCCCCAACTGCCCATCAACATTTTTGAAACATAGGTTTCTTTTAGATGATCGTTGCCAAATTGTACGATCAATTCTGCTGCACCCTGTGTAAGGCCCGCGTATCCTGGCAGGTGGTTGTTGGCCGCCTCTTGTATGTATAGGGAGGCCGTGTGGATCATAAATGGTATTTGCAAGCCACCATCGGAATAATCAAAAGGCCCTGAAATTATTCCCATTTCCCCTGCCCTCTTCATTACTACGTCAACCTGCTTGTGAACTATGATCTCCCCATCCTTGTAAAAAGCCGGATTATCATCCATTTCTTTAAAATAGGGATATAGTTCTCGGTCGGAGAATTCCTTGATAGAATCCAAAAACAGATTTAAGGATTCGACGTCATGATCCTTAAATCGTTTTTTATGAAGTAGGTTTTCCAAACCATGTACCTCATTTAATAAATATTTTAAAGTAGTGATGTCAACATATTCCTTGGCCATAATAAAGCGTTTTTTAAGTTAGGGTGTTATCCTAGGTAAGTTACAAAATACAGCTGTCAAAATGGCTGAACAAATAATCAATATGGCTTTTTTATACTGTAGCATATAATAATGGTTTATTGGATCTTAATGGTTGGTTTAGTGCCAGAATGCCTTTTGGGGAACTTGAGTTAATATGTTAAATTATTTCATTCCGATGTTCCGTGTACCATCCTTGCCCAGAACGTCAGGTATTTAAAATTGACATGGTTTTGGATAATTTTCCAAATGGAGTATTATTAAGTTTTTTACCTTTAAGTTTTATAACTATTACATATCCATGAGTAATGAGCAGGTTGCTATAAAGGCAACATATTTCAGTATAATGGCTAATAGTGTTTTGGCCTTGATCAAGGGGATGGCAGGTTTTTTTGGGAATTCATATGCCTTAATTGCGGATGCCATAGAATCTACCACCGACATATTTTCTTCTCTCTTGGTCTTATTGGGTTTAAAGTATGCCAAGAGACCTGCGGACAAAAGTCATCCTTATGGTCATGGACGTATTGAGCCTCTGATTACTTTTTTGGTGGTGGGGTTTTTGATCACTTCAGCTACGATCATTGTCTACCAGAGTGTCATCAATATTCTTAATTCCCACGAATCACCAAAATTTTGGACCTTACCGGTCTTAGCAGGTATTATTTTATGGAAGGAAATCTCTTTTAGACAGGTATTAAAAAAAAGTGTCCAGACCAATAGTTCTTCCTTAAGGGCTGAAGCATGGCATCATAGAAGTGATGCCATTACCTCAATAATGGCATTTGTTGGTATCTCCATTGCCTTAATTTTTGGCGAGGGATATGAATCGGCCGATGATTGGGCCGCCTTGGCTGCGGCATCATTTATTTATTACAATAGTTATTTGATATTTAGGCCGGCACTTGGCGAAATTATGGACGAGCACCTATATGATGATCTTATTGAAGAAATTAGACGGGTTTCTTTGACCGTTGATGGTATTTTGGGAACGGAAAAGTGCTTTATCAGGAAGGTGGGTACAAGATATCATGTAGACCTACATGCATTGGTAAACGGCAAAATTACTGTAGAAAAAGGTCATGATCTATCGCATGACCTGAAGGATAAACTCCGAAAGGAGATACCTAATATTGGAAATGTATTGATCCATATAGAACCCAAATAAATATTGGTTATCCATCGATTAAATTTCGTCTCCGGCCAGAAATTAACAATCATTGATCAAAACTGTTGACTATTCTACTGAAAAATTACACATTAAAACCGTAAATTTGCCACTTTCTAAAACATACAATTACAAATTAGATGATTCATTTCTTCGGAGACCTTAGCTACAAGATTTTTGCGGTACAGACCATAAACGACCTTTCACAGGAAGATAGTGCAAAACTTATGTGGTTGTTTGGCAACCAACCTAAAATAAACGCGGCGTCATTAGACGCCTTTTTTGTTGGTCCCAGGGCAGCAATGATTACCCCATGGAGTACCAATGCAACCGAAATAACCCAAAACATGGGTATTACGGGAATTGTTAGAATAGAGGAATTTACGGTTGTAGGGAAAGACTATAAAGAGTATGACCCTATGCTTTCCCAGAAGTACAGCGCACTTACGCAAGATGTATTTACGGTGAATGTAGAGCCAGCCCCTATTTTGGAAATTGATGACATTGGTCAATACAACGAACAGGAGGGCTTGGCGTTGAGTGGTGAAGAGGTTGATTATCTGGAGCAGATGTCCAAGAAAATAGGACGTAAACTTACAGATTCTGAAGTTTTTGGCTTCAGTCAGGTAAACTCCGAACACTGTAGGCATAAAATATTTAATGGTACGTTCGTCATTGATGGGGTAGAAAAAAACAGCTCCCTATTTAAGCTTATCAAAAAAACAGCCCAAGAAAATCCAGGGGAAATAGTATCGGCCTACAAGGATAATGTAGCCTTTTTGAAAGGGCCAAAAGTGGTACAGTTTGCTCCTAAAAGCGCTGATAGACCGGATTACTATGAAGAAAAAGATTTTGAATCCGTTATTTCACTAAAAGCCGAGACGCATAACTTTCCTACTACGGTTGAACCTTTTAATGGTGCCGCCACGGGTGCCGGTGGGGAGATCAGGGATCGATTGGCCGGTGGTAAGGGATCCTTGCCTTTGGCTGGAACTGCGGTATATATGACAGCCTACTCTAGGTTGGAAGGGAACAGACCATGGGAGCAGGCCATGAAAGAAAGGGATTGGTTGTACCAAACCCCTATGGATATTTTGATAAAGGCATCCAATGGAGCCTCCGATTTTGGAAATAAATTTGGTCAGCCCTTGATTGCTGGTTCCGTACTTACTTTTGAGCACGATGAGGCAGGCAATACCTCTGGGGCCGATCAAGATAGAAAATTGGGCTATGATAAGGTTATTATGCAAGCCGGAGGTATTGGATATGGAAAGGCCGAACAGGCCCTTAAGGATGTCCCTAAAACAGGTGATAAAATAGTTATACTTGGTGGAGACAACTACCGAATTGGTATGGGAGGGGCAGCGGTGTCCAGTGCCGATACAGGAGAATTTGGGGCCACTATAGAACTAAATGCCATTCAGCGTTCCAATCCAGAAATGCAAAAAAGGGC
>JBFHGV010000500.1:0-3391 GCA_041582955.1 Arenibacter sp. | reverse complement strand
TATTTTGCAGGAAAACCGCTAACCTTAGAAGCCATCATCCTCGTTTAAGGACACTTGCTTACCTAGTTTATTTGGTAGAAGAATTACTGGCATCTTCCGCCTCAATTTCCCTGAACAAATCAACAAGCACTTTCTCCGATAAGGGCTTGGCTATAAAGTCCTTTACCATTGTATACTCATTGGCCCTTTCTAGATCGTTGGAGTCTATTGACGAGCTCACAATATAAATCATGGGATATTTGTCCAGGGACAACCCGGTGAATTCATCCAAAAATTCCCATCCATCCATAACGGGCATATTTAAATCCAAAAACAGAATATCGGGCAGTTCTTCGCCTGAGTTTACCATGGCAACCAGACTGTCCAATGCTTCTTTTCCGTCTTCATGGACCATTATGGTAGAACATAAACTGCAATTGTAATTCAATAGCACCTTGGTACCATAAACAAAAATGGGGTCATCATCAATAATACATATTGTCTGGATCTTCATACGCTAAAAAATGTAAAATAAAACAAGCTAACCACTCTCAACTATTTTTAAATAGCGCAATAAAATTGACGCACAAACTATATTAGCTAACGTAACAACATTAAAATTTCAGTGGTCTTAATTTGGGTAAGTTTATGTGGATAACAAAGTACTATTTTTCCTATATCAATTTTTTTTTACAAATGTAAGAAAATATTCCCAATACAAAACGTCGCCAATAGGATGTTATTACAACCATTTTCCTTTAGCCAACAAGAAAGTCAATCTACCGCACCTCCTAAAGACCAATAAGTTAAAAAAAAGAAAAGCATACTTCGCGAGATATAGCAGTGGAAAACGCTACAAATTTAGGTTCAAGCTATCTTTACCTATAGAATCCAAGGTAATTGGCCCAGGCACAATCCCTTGCACACTATCAATCCCTATAGGTTTATCCCTTAACAACT
Source organism: Arenibacter sp. (assembly GCA_041582955.1). Classification (GTDB taxonomy): domain Bacteria; phylum Bacteroidota; class Bacteroidia; order Flavobacteriales; family Flavobacteriaceae; genus Arenibacter. Next base: position 2,452 of record JBFHGV010000500.1, on the reverse strand, counting down.
CCAGAGTATCCCTTATCCGCAAGCGCATGAGATAAGTGGTATCCTGTTTCGAAAATTCATAAGCCTCATTGGCATTCAACTCACTGTAGGGCATACATGGAAAATAGTCAAAACTGTAGTCAAAGTTAGTCAGCAATGGCCTTTTCCAATAACTTAAATTCTTAAATATGGAAGCTACAATAGGCAGAGCGGTATTGGCTCCAGATCCCAATCTTGTTGTTGCAAACTGAACCCTTTTATCAAAGGTTCCCACCCATGATCCTACAACTAGCTCCGGAGAACAACCAATAAACCAACCATCCCCATTATTTTGTGTAGTTCCTGTCTTTCCTATTAAATTGTAGGGAATTTCGTAGGCCTTTAATCTGGCTCCAGTTCCCTCTTCAACCACCCCTTCCATCATTTTTTGAAGGGCTTTAATGTTTTCTACCCTAGCCACCCTAGCACTATACTTTGGTTTGGCCTCATAAAGAAGATTACCCATTTCATCTTCAATTCGCTCTATGGCGTAAGGCCGTATTCCATTGCCACCATTGGAAATACTGGCGTAGGCGGTTGCCATTTCCAACAAACTTATATCTGCGGTTCCCAAGACTATAGAGGGTACAGGGGGCAGTTCAGATTTTATCCCCATCAATTTTGCCTGATCCCTTACCTTATCCATGCCCGTCTCTAACTGAATTGCTACCGAAACCGTATTTATAGAATGCGTCAACGCCCCGTGCATACTATAGCTGCCACCATAGTTATTATTGGAATTACGAGGACTCCAATTGTCATATTCCCTATACGCAAATCGTTTATTATCATAATAGTCACAGGGTTCCCCTCCAGATTCCAGGGCAGCCAAATAGGTAATGGGCTTAAAGGTAGAGCCTACTTGTCTTGGGCTTATAATATTGTCTATCTGACTAAATCCAAAGTCGATACCCCCAACGTAACCCAATATTCCACCAGACCGACTGCTTAACACTAGGACTCCTGCGTGTAGCCTATTAATACTCTGCGCAATAGAATCTTCAAGGCTTTGCATACGATCTTCATATCCCTTACCAATGACCCAATATTCCCTATTCCTCTTTTTTTGCACGAAGGAATCAATTTCTGCCTCCGTTCTCCCGTTTTGTCGCATTTGCACTACTTCCTTATTGCCTTCGACAATTTTGTTCAACAAGGCTTCTTTTCCTCCCTCGGTGGTGGCGGCGGCCCAATGGGCATCCATAAGCTTTTGTAGCCGTACCAGTTGATTCTGCAGGGCGGATTCGGCATATTTTTGGATATTGGTGTTAAGGGTGGTATAAATATTCAGTCCATCTGACTCCAGGTCATAAAGATGTCCGTCCGGAGCAGGGTTGTTTATGGCCCAATTGGAGAATTCAGCGGCCACATAATCTTTGAAATACGAGGATAGGGAAGATATTTTTCTTGGCGGTTGATAGTTGATCTCCAAAGGAGACTTGGCTGCATCATAGGTATCTTTGGTTATATAGTTGTACTTTCTCATTTGGGAGAGTACCACATTCCTTCTTTGTTGGGCGCGCTCCGGATTTCTCCTTGGGTTATAGTAAGAGGGAGCCTTTAACAACCCCACTAAGGTTGCACTTTCCTGTAAGGATAGGTCCTCTGGCAACTTATTAAAAAACCGATGGGCAGCCTTTTCAATTCCGTATAGATTTTCCCCAAAGGAAACGGTATTGAAATAAAGTAATATTATTTCAGACTTATCATAAATGGCCTCCAACCTTTTTGCAATGAACAACTCCCTTATTTTATTGATTGGGGTCGACAAAAAAAATTGTTCTTCCCTACCAAATAAGTTCTTCGCTACTTGTTGGGTTATAGTACTTCCTCCACCGGCATTCTGTTGTAAAATAATGGATTTGACCAAAACCCTTAAATAACTCCTATAATCTATACCACTGTGATCATAAAAGCGAACATCCTCTGTAGCTACCAAGGCGTTTCTTAAAGTTGGGGTAATTTGTGAACTATCTACATTGGACCTGTTTTGGAGATAATAAAACCCTATGGGCTCTCTATTGCTTGCATAAATTGTGGACGTCACCGGGTTTTTCAATTTTTTTAAATACGAGCTAGAGGGCAATTTTCCAAAAGCACCTAAATAAATACTCAGAAACAGCAAAAACAAACTAATTATACCAGACAAGAAAACATATAAAATAGCTTTATATGGGTGATTCCATATAAATGAGAACAGCTTCCTTGACCAATTTCTTAGCCTTTTCCATTTTGTTTTTAAAATATTGGCTATCATCGGGCACTTTTATATATTTCCTTCATAGTTAAAATAAAAATAATTACTTATACAACAACATTTGGTCATTTTTTTACATAAAATTACCCCGATCCATTAACCTCATCAAAACCTCAGATAACAATCTTTAAGAATCCTATTGCCAACATATCAACCTAGGGGCAGAAACAAACATCT
>JBFHGV010000499.1:0-3403 GCA_041582955.1 Arenibacter sp. | reverse complement strand
TCTTTTACAAATTTGTCCGAGGAATCTTCGCAGGCGTATACTTCCGCAATGGCCCTTAACTCAGAATTGGAACCGAAGATAAGATCGGCACGGGTACCGGTCCATTGAATTTCACCGGTCTTACGGCTACGTCCTTCAAAGAGATCTTGGGCGTTGGAAATAGCCTCCCAGGTTGTTCCCATATCGATTAAATTTAAAAAGAAATCGTTTGTCAACGTCTCAGGACGTTTGGTGAAAACCCCATGCTGCGATCCGTCATAGTTGGTATTCAGGACACGCATACCTCCTACAAGAACCGTCATTTCCGGTGCGGTTAAGGTCAGTAATTGAGCCTTGTCTACAAGCAATTCCTCAGCAGTAACGTCATACTTTTCTTTAATATAATTTCTAAAACCATCAGCCCTTGGTTCCAATACCTCAAAAGACTCTATATCGGTTTGTTCTTGGGTGGCATCGGTGCGACCAGGGAAAAAAGGAACCTGCACTTTTGTACCTGCATTAAGAGCCGACTTTTCAATTGCAGCATTCCCGGCCAATACAATAAGGTCTGCCAAGGATACTTTTTTATTTCCGGATTGTGCTTTGTTGAATTCTTCCTGAATAGCACTCAATTTATCCAATACCTCGGCTAATTGTTTGGGTTGGTTTACTTTCCAGTTTTTCTGGGGAGCCAGGCGGATGCGTGCGCCATTGGCACCTCCGCGTTTATCGGAGCCCCTAAACGTGGATGCCGAAGCCCAAGCGGTTGAGACCAACTGAGATATGGAAAGTCCGGATCCCAAAATTTTCGTTTTTAAATCGGTAATATCCTTGTCGTTGATCAGTTCATGGTCAACTACAGGTACGGGATCTTGCCATATGAGCTGCTCCTTGGGTACTTCGGGACCTAAATAACGGGAAACCGGACCCATATCACGGTGCACCAACTTAAACCACGCTCGCGAATAGGCTTCTGCAAATTCTTTTGGGTTTTTTAAAAAGTGCCTTGATATTTTTTCATATTCAGGATCCATACGTAAAGAAAGGTCCGTAGTTAACATAAATGGGGCGTGCTTCACGTTTGGGTCATGGGCATCGGGGACCGTTCCTGCTCCTGCATTATTTTTTGGTTTCCATTGATGAGCCCCAGCCGGACTTTTGGTCAATTCCCATTCATAACCAAATAAGTTTTCAAAAAAGGTGTGACTCCATTGGGTAGGGGTATTGGTCCATGCACCTTCTATACCACTGGTAATAGTGTCTGCCCCCTTACCACTGCCATAGTTGTTTTTCCATCCCAACCCTTGGGCCTCAAGGCCTGCGGCAGCAGGTTCCGCCTCTACATATTTAGTGGGATCGGCGGCACCATGGGTTTTTCCAAAGGTATGCCCCCCTGCAATAAGGGCTACTGTCTCATAGTCGTTCATGGCCATCCTCCCAAACGTTTCACGGATATAATGTGCCGATTCTACAGGGTCAGGATTGGCATTGTGACCCTCCGGGTTAACATAGATCAATCCCATATGTGCGGCACCTAGCGGGGATTCCAATTCACCATCTTCGGAATACCGTTCTTTATTGCCCATCCATTCTGTTTCGGAACCCCAATAAATATCTTGTTCAGATTCCCATACATCCTCGCGTCCTCCGGCAAAACCGTACATTTCCAATCCCATGGACTCGTGGGCACAGTTTCCGGCCAAAATCAATAAATCTGCCCAGGATAATTTCTTGCCGTACTTCTTTTTAATGGGCCATAATAATAGGCGCGCCTTATCCAGATTGGCATTGTCCGGCCAACTGTTTAAAGGAGCAAAACGTTGGGATCCGGAACCAGCACCACCACGACCATCATGTATACGATAAGTACCCGCACTGTGCCACGCCATTCGGATAAAGAATGGACCATAATGACCATAATCTGCAGGCCACCAATCCTGGCTGGTTGTCATTAATTCATATAAATCTTTTTTTACGGCAGCCAAATCCAACTTTTTAAATTCTTCCGCATAATTAAAATCGGGATCCATAGGATTGACCATTGATGAATTCTGCCTAAGTATATTTAATTTTAATTGATTTGGCCACCATTCACGATTAGAAGTACCACCACCGGCAGCCTGATTTAATTGGCCATTAAGGAATGGGCATTTTGCAGTTGAATCGTTAACATCCCATACTTTTCCTTCGGATGATTGGCCGGGTTGTTTCTTATTTTCCATTGTTGATAGTTTTAAAATGTTTTCAATTAATTCACCTATAAATTTACGATAATATTTTCTGATGGAATTAGAATATCAATCAATAAAACTTATGGTGTATAGTTTAAATCTAAGCTGTCTATTTTCTTTATCCAATTTAGGCCGCAATACACGGAAATTTGATAATAGTTTGGAAATGTATGAATACCAGGAAACGTTTATTGCACTTGTCTGGGTTTATCTGTTATTAGTATATTTGGAATACCTAGGAAATTAAGGTGTGTAACCCGTTTTAGTATTTAAAGGTTACTCCGTTAATTGTCCAGCCAATTTGATGTATTTTAGTTCCCCCAGAATTTGGTTAGTATTACCAACTAAAATATAAGTTTTGGAGCAGATCAATGAACTGATATCGTCCTCTAATTTTATTTATTTTGTATCATCTGTCACATTGGGCGGACTGATAGGTTGGATGATTGCCTCCCATTATGCGGTTCCAAGATTAAGGGTTCCCAAGTGGACCCAACTTAAGAAAACCAAAGAAACGGATTTTGGAAATAGTAGGGATTTTATGCCAGGTACCGGGGAGGAGCTAATAGCGCACTCTAATTTTGGTCATTTGGTCTTGAAGCAGGATGGAACATGGATAGACAGTATAAATAAGCTGATGTGGATAAGGGGAGCTTGGGGAACCGATTGGAACGGTAGGGATTTTATAGGTAAACCTATAGCGTTAAATTGGTATGACGCCGCTTATTATTTTGGGCAGGGTGCCACTGCATGTTCCGATCTCACAGGAACAATTAGCCCCAAAGACCTCCTAGGGTCACAATCTTTGGAGAAATATAAAAAAGGAAAAGCTACCGTATTGTTTCGGGGCTATGCAGATTGGAGGTTGCCAACGGCCTTTGAGTTGAATACCTTGGGTTTTATAAATAAAAATGATGGGGATTACGAGTATTCTGGTGCTCAAAAACCTCTGGATTTAAGGGAACGCCTATTTCCCAATTTAAAGAAAAATACAGGCTATCACTTGTGGTCAGCTACCATGTCGCATTCAGGTCGTGCATGGGCAAGTGATGGATGTTGGACTCCTAGTGATGATAGGCCCAGTCTAAAAAAGTATGTGGTTTTTGTAAGGAGTTATTCAGATTAAATTTAATGCAAGCCGATTATAAGAGAGGGGAGGGGGAGAAACTACATCGCTTAGGGGGGCATTTTAG
>JBFHGV010000498.1:0-3413 GCA_041582955.1 Arenibacter sp. | reverse complement strand
GAATCCTAAAAACCACAAGCGTTGTATTAACTTCAGATCCTACCTATACCATAGAATTAATGGAAAAGAACGGAAACAAACCCAGCAAAAAGGTGCTGAAAAACAGAAAGGATTGGTTAAAGATAAATTAAGCAACCAACGCTTTTTACCAGCCCATTATGCAGTAGGGCTTAGGAATTAAAAACCAATGCCATCGGCGGTCAGGACGGGAAACTAATTGTTCTGGACCAAGGCCCAAAAAAATACCTTTTCCTATACCAAGTACTTAGCTACCCATAAAAAAGCCATATGGGCCAAAACATAATTAAACAATAAAAGCGATCCAATAAAATTAAATTTATTGGATCGCTTCTTATACCTAAAAACTAAAATAAAGTTAGTCTTCCAAAGTCTCACCAAACGGCAGAGACTTAATTTCTATGACCAATTCCTACTTAGAAATTATAGCGCAAATTAAAGTTCCAGGTTCTACCATAACCAAATCTAACACGGTTCTCGGTATTTACACCGTTCCATACATCATCACCGGCCTCCGCGTGAATATTATCTCTAGAGCTTTCCAAATACACCTCATCAAAGACATTGTTGATGTTTAAACGGAATTGAATGGATTTGTTACTTTCCTTTCCTACCAACATACGATAAGAAAGTCCAGCATCCATAGTATCGTAAGATGGCAGCTTAATAGCCCCTTTATTATCTTGGGTAGAGAATTCGGAATCCCCAAAATCTGTAGTACCGTACAGGTTATCATAAAGATTCCAGTTGGCATCTACCTTAAATCTAGGCCATATTTCATAATCCCCACTTATACCTGCGGTGAACTGTGCAGCCTGACCCACTTTTACACCATCAATATAGCTGGGGTCTCCAGTAGAAAGTATGTTTCCATTTTCATCAGAGGTGGTTGTGGTAACATTACCATCGTACTCCCAATTACCAATTGAGACAAATCCCTGAAAATTCAATCCGTCCGCAGGACGAGCAAACACTTCCAATTCCACCCCGGAATGCACCTGCTTTAAGGGACTGGTTTGGGTAAATTCGTCCACAATATTATCATCATTGGTATCATCAGAGCTATACTGTATCCTGTTATCCCAAATAGTGTAATACACATTTAGGTTAGCCGATACAATATCGCCCATAAATTTATATCCACCTTCCAATCCAGTAATCTTCTGATTTTCGGTAGCCAGTGGATTCAAATCATTTGAATTTCTATCATCTATATACAAATCACTGTGATACGGCTGACGAGAGTAGTAACCTCCATTGGCAAATAGCACGTTTTGCTCGGATAGTTTATAGGCAAGTCCGGCCTTAACGTTAAAGCCTGGGTTATTAACTTTTTCAGATTCTTCGGATTGTCCCTCATTGGCAGCGTTTAAGAACTCTTCCCTTATATGTGATTGTGTGGAAGCCGATCCTTGGAAGAAGGTAGAAAAAGCACCCTTACTATACTCCAATTGTCCAAACACCCCAGCGTAGTTGATCTTTTCCTCATAATCATATCCAAATCTTTGAGCGTGATCATCATTGGGGTTAAATGTTATATTCCATGGATTTATACCGCCATAGGAATTGGTAAGCTCATAAGCTCCCCCGTTGTAATTGCTTGAAGCGGAAACAGCATCAACACTTATAAACTCCCGTACATCCCTAAAGTGGATTCCGTTGTACAAACGAATATCGGCACCAACATTAAAGTTAAGGTTTTCGTTGATCTCCTTATTGAAATTGGTTACCAATCCACCCCAGTTATGGTTATTGTTAGATCCTCTGGCATAGAGTGCCTCTCCTGAACTAGTTATTAACTGTGCAAAGCTCCCTCTTCCTATTGAACCATACAATACGGTAGACAAAGAGGCGGTTTCGTTAAAAGTTAAATCCCAACTAAGGTTGGCTACCGGTTTGTGATAAATATTTCTACCTCCAGGATAAGCCCCACCATTTAACGTATTGGGACTATTTACATTATCGGTATTCCAAGAATTGTACTTTCTTCCGTTGTCCAAAAATGTTCTAAGATCATCAGTTCCTGCTACCGCATGCCATTGTGGAGCACCGGTTAATATAAAGTTGAACACATTATTCTCATTAGGAACATACCCAAAAGACAAGAAATAAGTCTGCCCTTGACCATCGGTATTATCTACATATCCATCTCCTTGCCAGTGCCCTAACATGGCAGCTACAGACAGTCCATTGTCCATTATTCCGGTAGAATAATACCCCATGGTCTTAATATAGTTATCGTTTCCAAGCATTGTTTGAAAAAAACCACCTTCACGTTTATCCAAGGTCTTGGTTACAATGTTCACGGTACCCCCAACAGAGGAAATAGCCAATTTGGAAGATCCCAATCCTCGTTGCACCTGAATGGCATTGGCAATGTCCATTACCCCGGACCAGTTGGACCAGTACATTTTACCATCTTCCATTCCGTTGATGGGCTGCCCGTTTAATAGAAAAGCCGTATTGGTCTGATCAAAACCCCTTAAGAACATTTGACCATCGCCAAACGCTCCTCCTTTTACGTTTTGTACAGAGGGGGTAGACTTTAAAACTTCTGGCAAATCCCAGTTACCCGCTTTCTCCCTAATTTCCTTGGCCTTGACCGTAGAAACCGCTATAGGTGTCTGTCTGTCCTCGGCCAAATCTATGATCCCGGAACCTACTACGACCACTCCTTCCAACTCTTGGGCGTCTGGCATTAAGGATATAGCCCCTATACTGCCAGTTTGGGTGAAATTTACTTTTTTGGGAATAAACCCAATATAGGATATAACCAGGGTCCCAGCACTTTGGGGAACCTCTATGGTAAATTTCCCATCAAAATCTGCTGCCACACCAATGGTGGTGCCTTGCAGACTAACATTTGCCCCTGGCAATGGCCCACCAATGTCACCATCAACCACGGTCCCTGTAATAGTTCCCTGTGAAAATCCAATGGCCGTACATAAAAATACGGCAAAAGCGAAGTACATTTTTTTCATTTGTCTTGAGTTAATTAGTTCTTAATAATCGCTGCAAAAATGTAGCATTTTTTATAACAATATATTAAGACAATGTTAAATTAATGGCGACAAATTTAACATAAAAAACCCAAGCACACACTGTAAAACAGCATGTTAAACTATATACAAAGAAATGCTCAAAATTTTAATCTATTCCTTGAAGATATTCAATAGATTTAACGTGGATGAATCATGCTTCGCAATATTAGACCCTTCAATATCACCTAAGATAGCCGTTGCCAATTGCTTACCCAATTCCACTCCCCATTGGTCATAACTAAAAATATTCCATATTACACCCTGAACAAATATTTTATGTTCGTACAGGGCAATTAGCGCACCAAGACTGGCAGGGGTCAATTTATTTATGAGTATGGTATTGGTAGGTTTATT
>JBFHGV010000497.1:0-3428 GCA_041582955.1 Arenibacter sp. | reverse complement strand
TCGCAAGTTAAACAATTGTATAATCTGGCGTTGGATGATACCGCCACGGTATATTTTGATTAATCACAGGCAAATGGAAAAAGCACTTAACATTGCACTAGTCCAATCTTCCATCTTTTGGGAGGACCCCGCTAGGAATAGGGAGCACTTTTCAAAACTAATGGATACTATTTCCCCGGATGTGGATTTGGTAATACTTCCCGAAATGTTCACCACAGGCTTCACCATGAGCCCAAAAAACATAGAGAGGGTAGAAGGGGATAAAACGGTTCAATGGATGCAGCAACAGGCCAAAAAAAGGAATATTGGCTTAATAGGAAGTATGGTGTATTATGAAGACGGGCGTTATTATAATAGGCTTTGGTTTGTAGGGCCAGAGGAAATAAAAGGCCATTATGACAAGCGCCATACCTTTACCTTGGCCGGAGAAGATAAAGTGTATCATAGGGGGGAAAAGAAAATGATTGTGGACTTCAAAGGGTTTAGGATATGTCCGCTTATTTGTTATGACCTTCGCTTCCCTGTTTGGTCCAGAAACACTCAGGATTACGATGTACTTATTTATGTGGCCAATTGGCCGCAATCCAGGGTCAATGCCTGGGATGCCCTGCTAAAGGCAAGGGCCATAGAAAACATGGCCTACGTTCTGGGGGTCAATAGAGTTGGGACAGATCATCTCGGGCATGCCTATTCCGGACATTCTGCAGCCTATAATGCCTTGGGGGATACTTTGGTATTTTCCGAAAAGGAAACGGTACTTTACGCCACTCTTGGCAAAGACCACTTAATGCAGACTAGGGAGAAATTAAAATTTTTGGATGATAGGGACCACTTTAATCTATTAGAATAAAGGTCTGTTCCAGTTCCCAGTTGGCCCGTACTTCCACCACATTGGGATAATAACTAACTTTTTCTGGCTGTATGCCTTGCAGATAGTTCCCTGTATCCCACTTTTGGTTGCCATTGTCGTCATAAATTACACGGATCAGGTATTTGGATGGTTCAATATTGGTGAATTCAAATACCTTGGGCTCGGTAGCGTACAGTTCTTTTTTGGTCACGCCTTTTTCATCGGTCATTTGAACGATTATAGGGTAACGGGCAGGTCCGTCCAAAGTAAGGCTCAGATTACCAAAATCTGCATAACTCTTGGTTGACAGTTTGTAGGACAGCGTATCGTTTTCCGTGCCAAAAAAATCTTCAATAGCCCCTGGGAGCAGATCCAAAACATAATTCTCGTTTGGCTCTACCACAAAATCAAAATCAATTTTGTTCCCCAAACTGTCCAAGGTCATATCAAAATCTACAAGGCTAGAATCCTTTCGTATCAAGGATACCCTGGCACTATCTATCTTGGTAAGGGGTGTGTTGGACCCAATGAAAAAAGGTTGCCCAAAGGTTAGGTTTCCACGCTGATTGGCTTGTAGGGTCAAGCTGTCCATGGCCGCTTTTTTAGTCTTAACAGAAAAAGTATCTATTAATCCTTCCTTGGTATTGGTTACGGTAAAAATCAATGAATCCGCCTCAAAAGGAGTAAACCAATAGTTTAACGTATCCTTTTCGCGCTCTTTAAGAATTACGGTTTTAACGGTATCGGGCAAGGTAGACAGGGTTTCTATAACAATATCATTGGCGTTGCCCTGATACCCAAAAATTATCTTGTTCTTAGCGGCAAAATTAGGCACCGAAATACTGTAGTCCGGTTTTTCCTTAAACATGGTCAGGAGATAAATAGAATCGGTAGGGAGGGATACGGTGTCCTTTATAAAAGCTATTTTATCGGCTCTTTGGTCAAAAACGTTGTTTTTGGCCTCGTCCTTTAGCCCAAACAGGGCATACCTACCTTCCTTAAGATTCTTTAAATGGAAAATTGGAGTACTATCCAGAGTATTGGTGATATAATTTGGAGGCTGCCTATAGATGGTAGAATCCGTATAGGTGCTGTCTATTTCGTATAGCATAACGCTGATAAACGTATCCGCATCCTTGTTGAAGGCATCTTTTACTACCCCGGATACCTTTAGGGAATCTATATAATCGCCAGTGGAAAAAACATAGGTTAAATAGGGGCTAGGGTTGCCCTCATTATTGTCAATTATACTTTGGCCAAAATTAAAGGTGTAGGTAGTATTTTCTTTTAAAGTATCCTTTAGGATGATTTCTACAAACTTGTTGGCAGACCCCTGTGGGGTAATCAATGGGGTATATTTTAAGGGAGGGGAGACAATGAGCTGTTTGTCTATGTCCTTTAGTTTAACATATTCATCAAAATATAGCCTAATCTTGTTGGATTTGAAATTGATGGACATGTTTTCAGGTTCAGCCTTTACCAGAACAGGTGGAGTGGTATCTTTAGCACCCCCACTTGGAGTGCCCCTACGGGCACATTGTACCAGGGCGGAGACTGTTATGGCCAAAAATAATATCCCTAAAATGCGTTGAATCATAGCAATTATGAAAATATGCAACAAAGAAACAACTAATTTGTAGAATGGTAAAATTATGGAACAATGGCAATTGAGGCAAGATAAATATTTGCCCCTTGGGATTGGGATAGGGCGGTGGCACAGGCTTCCATAGTGGCCCCCGTGGTAATTACATCATCTATTAAGAGCACATTTTTATGGGCCAGCAAATTAGGGTCGGACAGTATGTAGAGGGCCTGCTTGTTCTGCCATCTTAATAGTCTGGATTTTTTGGTTTGGGTTCTTGTATTGGCAGTCTTTAGAAGGATATCGTCCCGGTAATCCGCTTCTATATAGGCGGCAATTGTCTTGGCAAATAAGGCCACTTGGTTATAGCCCCTTTTCCTGAGCTTCTTGCGGTGTAGAGGTACGGGGACAACAAAATCTATATTGGTCAGATAATTGTTTTGCCGTAAGAGGTGACCATACCAGTTTCCCAAGAATAATCCAATTTGTTCCTGATTCTTATATTTTAGGTAGTGTATAAGGTTCTTTACAATACCCTTTTTTGTAAAAAACAGGAAAGAACTGGCTTTAATTATGTTAATTCTACCATAAAAAATACGGTCAACACTGTTTTCTGCGTTAAAGGTATATTCGGTGAGTGGCAATTGATTGCGACAAACGGTACACAAGTGTACTTCTCCTCTAGATAAAAGTGCATTACATCCAAAACACAGGGGGGGTACAAGGATGGTATTTATATCATTTAGTATATTTGAAATCTTGTAATACACAGGTCTTTATTACAGTTAACCTACTTAATACGCATGCTTTTAGATGGATATTGAAGATAATAACTTTAATTATAAGATAATACTTGCCGCTTTGGCAGCCATTATACTGGGTATTCTTATTGCCTTTTATTATAGTTATGCCCAGTCTAAAAGCAGAATCAGCTTCTTGGAACAGGAGAAAGAACTGTTGGTCAAGGACCTTACCTTGATGAAATCTGATGTAGAC
>JBFHGV010000496.1:0-3432 GCA_041582955.1 Arenibacter sp. | reverse complement strand
CAAACTGCTCATAGGCCAATAGGTTTTCCGGGGCATCGGAACCACATTTTAGAAAATATTCTCCTGATTCGGCAAATTTAAGATAGCGTTCGCCTGCATATTGCAGTCGGCCTTTTCCCCTAAAATCGCGACCCCTCTTATCGGATTCAGCTATAGTGATGGCTCCCTTTGTTCCGTCCATATATTCTGCACTGGGCAACTTGTCAGAAGTTCGTACGGCCGCCCATTTCCCTTTTTTAAAATCTACCTCATAGGTCCACTCCCCGGTTTCATCAGGGGCAAAATGTACTTTCCAAATATTGCCTGTTGTAGCCCCTGTGTTCCCTGCATTGCCATCTGCGGCATAATACCCGGGAATTAGGTATGTTTTCCCTGTTGTAACATGCTTAAAGACTACATTTAAACGATAATTCAGAAAAGGGTTGTCCTCTGCCGCTTCGGAGGTATTGGGCCCTTCAAATTCAAGACTAAGCTTGTGCCATATTTTTAGTTCTCCGGAAACTTTTTGTCCGAGCACTCTATTTTGGAATAAGAAAATTAAAATTGTGGCTAGAATGAGGAAGAATCTATTAGGTTTCATAAAATAGGTTGGTGGTTATTTAGTTTAGGTATTGAATATAGGGATAAAAAACCCCATAGGATTCATGGTCACCAATAAAATTTCTGGTAAAGCATGCGTTGACAAGAAGCACCCCACCTTTACAAGTTAACTATTAGTTATACCACAACAATATTCCCAAAATTAAAACTGGCGTTCACCAGATTGTCATAACTAGAATCCATAGCCTGCTGCAGGTTGGAAACACCTCTTAGAATGGAAATAACATAAGCGAGTCCAAATTCCTTTTGAAGTTGTACGGAGAGATTCACTGACCCACAGAATGCCGCTACAGGAATATTATACTTTTGGGCCGCGGAAATGACCCCATCTATGGTTTTGCCCGATAAGGTTTGTTCGTCCAATTGCCCTTCGCCGGTAATAATCCAATTGGCCCCTTCTATCGCCTCTTCAAAATTGGCCAATTCCTTAATTAAATTTATACCAGAAGTTAAATGGGCATTTAGAAAAACAATGGCGCCTCCCCCAATTCCGCCGGCAGCTCCGGAACCATCGGTTTTCTGTAGGTCTATTCCGTACTTTTGAAGTATTACTTGGGCAAAATTCTTAAGCCCTTTATCTAGTTTTTCTATTTCTTCTCGGGATGCCCCTTTTTGTTCTGCATATATTTTTGCCGCACCCTGTGGGCCATAAAAAGGATTGGTAACATCAGAGGCCACTTTAAATACAAGCTGCCTCAATTTGGGGTGAACTTCATCTGCATCAATAGCCCTTACTGCTTCAAGATTAGCCCCTATGGGTTCCAATTCCTCCCCCTCGTCATCCAAAAATTTGTATCCCAAGGCCTTTGCCATCCCCATGCCCCCATCATTGGTAGCGCTACCTCCTATACCCAGAATAATTTCCCCTGCCCCTCTGCGGATAGCGTCCACTATTAGTTCTCCTGTTCCATAAGTGGAGGTCTGCATACAATTTCTTTCAGTTTCCTTCAAAAGCTTAAGCCCGGAAGCTTCGGCCATTTCTATATAGGCTATTTTATTCTTAGAGGCGTATAAATAAGATGCCTTGACCTTACGGAACAAGGGATCATTGACCTCCAAAGAAATTTTTTCCCCGTCTATGTAATGTTTTACAACATCTATGGTGCCATCCCCTCCATCGGCCAGGGGCTTCTTTATAATTTCCACATCCTTGGAGACCATACGCAGCCCTTCTTCCACTGCATCACAAAATTCAAAACCACTGAGTGATCCCTTAAATTTATCAGGCGCTATTACAAATTTCATGGATAAAGGTTTAATTTAAAAAATTAGGCAAATACAGGCTAAAACGAACTATTGCCGCAAAATACCCTACCAAGATAGCAACTTCCTTTTTACCGGCATAATAGACCGCTTCCAAACCTTGATCGACTTTTCTTTTTATACTACTACTTGTGGCAAACACTTAATTGGTGGGTAAGGCACATGAAATTTTAAATTAATATCCTATTTTAGACACTCTTTAAAAATCACCGTATGAAAACACAGAAAAATTATGTTCTTTTTACCTTAACTTTTATTATTGGTATGGTCTTGTTTACCAATCCTTGTTTTGCCCAAAAGAATATGAAATGGAAACAATTGTTCAATGGAAAGGACTTGAATGATTGGGAAATAAAGATCAGATACCATGAATTAAATGAAAACTACGCCAACACATTTAGAGTGAAGGACGGTCAAATACAAGTGAGATATGACCAATATGATGCATTTAATGAGCAATTTGGCCATTTATTCTATAAACAGCCTTATTCATCTTACCTTATTGGGGTAGAATATCGTTTTGTAGGAGATCAAGTTAAGGGCGGACCAGGTTGGGCCTACAGAAATAGTGGTATAATGGTCCACGGACAAGAACCGGCAACCATGACCAAAGATCAGGATTTTCCAAATTCTATAGAAGTGCAGTTGTTGGGCGGAAATGGTAGGGGCCAACGATCTACAGCAAATCTTTGTACACCGGGAACCCAGTATGTAAAAGATGGAAAACTTATAAAGCAACACTGTACCAATTCTACCTCCAAAACCTTTCACGGTGATCAATGGACCAGGGTAGAGGTATTGGTCATAAAAGACTCCCTAATTGTACACTATGCCAATGGGGAAGAGGTAATGCGCTATACGAAACCCCAATTAGACCCTCTTAACGGCAACACTGAAGGTGAGCTGTTAACGGAAGGTAGTATTTCCTTACAGAGTGAGAGTCACCCTGTAGACTTTAGAAAGGTAGAAATTATTGATTTGGAGCGGTATGCGGACAAACCCAAGAAACTAAAAAAGGTGATGAAAAAGCTAATGGCACAGAAAAGACTGCCCTAATGTTTAGGCGGTTTAAGGCTTAAAAAACGGCTCAACCTTCAAGAATCCAACCATAAAGCCTGACAATCAGCACCATATAAATACAATTGGTATAAAACCCATGTATCATTGACCAATATTGAACTATATTGGCAAAATAACATGGGTTTAGGCCAAAATTCCATTAAAACATTAGTTTTTTTACACTTCAACGATTATTTAAACCAATGGCAGTAATAATATCTTTGGGACGTAATTTTTTTAGAATATTTGATTGTAGAACTTAATACCCCCGAAACATGAAAAAATATTACTTTTTATTCTTATTGTCCTTTTCTTTAGTAATCTCTAGTTGTACCAAAGAGGATTCGGATAGCAATCCGTCTACCAGTGTAAAAGTCTTTACTTTAAAACCGGTTTCCAATTCACAAATTACTGGAAAAGTTACTTTTACCAAGAATGAGGATGGGTCTACCACTGTTTTACTGGAAATAAACAATTCTTCCACAGATATCCACCCAGCATTTATCAATT
>JBFHGV010000495.1:0-3442 GCA_041582955.1 Arenibacter sp. | reverse complement strand
GGTCAAAAGTTTTGCGATAGATGCAGAGGCTTATCCAAAAGTGGCTATATCGGGGAATGAAGCTCCTGAGGTAACGATCAAGGATCAGCATGCTTTTAACAAATGGAAAGCCACAAACTTGGTGCCTCAAAAACAGTCGGGTTATTTTGCTGTGGGCGTTAAGGTTTTATTGGGTGATTTTTACATAGATAAAGCCCGACAATTGGCAGACCTTGTTGAAAAATATGCGGCAAATGAAATTAGATTGACATTGCGGCAAAATATTTTGATTCCATATGTAAAGGAATCATTGCTTCCCTTCTTTTATCAGGAATTGGAAAAATTGGGCTTTACTGAAATTGGGTATAATACAGCATTGGATATTACTGCATGTCCCGGAACGGATACCTGTAATTTAGGTATTGCCAGTAGTACTGGAATTGCAGAGGAACTGGAAAGGGTTATTAAGGCCGAATATCCTCATTATATCAATAATCCGGATGTGGTTATTAAGATAAGTGGTTGTATGAATGCCTGTGGTCAGCACAATATGGCCAATATTGGTTTTCAAGGAATGTCTGTTAGGACCAAGGATAAATTGGTAGCCCCTGCACTTCAAGTATTGTTGGGCGGAGGTAATTTAGGAGATGGCAATGGCCGTTTTGCAGACAAAGTGGTTAAGATACCAAGTAAAAGGGGGCCAGAGGCCTTGAGGGCTATATTGAACGACTATGATGCCAATGGAAATGGAGTGCCTTTTGTGCAGTACTATGAAGAAAAAGGCCAGATGTATTTCTATGATTTTCTAAAGTCCTTGTCCGATGTTGATAATTTAACGGCCTCCGATTTTGTTGATTGGGGAAATACGGAGAAATATGAAAAAGCTATTGGTGTAGGGGAATGTGCCGGTGTGGTCATTGATTTGATAGCCACCTTGTTGTTTGATAGTGAGGAGAAAATTGCAACGGCAAAATTAAATCTGGAAGATGGTAAATGGGCGGCTAGTATCTACCATTCCTATTCTTCCATGGTGAATACTGCCAAGGCATTGTTGACGGCAGAAAACGCCAAGGTCAATACCCATATAGGTATAATAAAGGATTTTGATAAGCTGTTTGTGGAATCGGGCAAGTTTAAGTTGGAGCAGGGCTTTGAGGAAATGGCACTTCAATTAAATAGGAACGAACCATCTGCTTCTTTTGCGAAAACCTATTTGCAGGATGCGGAAGCGTTTTTGAATAAGGTAGAAGCGTATAGGGCGGCTGAATTGACTTCTATATAAATAGTATGATAAAAGACATTGACAATACACGCAATATTTCCATCGGAGCGGAAGCTGGTTTGGGTACCCCTGGGGAAAGCCAAGGCCAATTGACTGTTGTGGGTGCCGGACCCGGTGATGTGGAATTGATTACGCTGAAGGCCATAAAAGCCCTTAAGGCCGCGGATGTGGTATTGTACGATGCCTTGGTGGATACCTCCTTATTGGATTATGCACCCCAGGCCGAACTTATATTTGTAGGTAAAAGAAAAGGGTGCTATGCCTATCAGCAAGAGCAAATAAATGAGCTTATTGTAAGTAGAGCAGCACAAAATTGCCATGTGGTAAGGCTAAAAGGTGGAGATCCCTTTGTATTTGGAAGGGGAGCAGAAGAAATGGAATACGCGGCAAGCAAAGGTCTAAAAGTGGCCATGGTTCCGGGAATATCATCCTCCGTAGCCGTGCCGGCCTCCCAGCAAATTCCGGTTACCAAAAGAGGGGCTTCAGAAAGTTTTTGGGTAATTACCGGTACCACCAAAAATCATATGTTGTCGTCTGATGTGGCTTTGGCTGCTAAGTCCAACGCTACCATTGTCATCCTAATGGGAATGGGAAAATTGGGCGAGATAGTAGCCTTGTTCAAAAATGAGGGGAAAGCAAAAAAGCCCATAGCTATAATTCAGAACGGTACGCGCAAGGATGAGAAAATAGGTGTTGCAACCATAGGGACTATAGAGGAAGTAGTTGCGCAAAAGCAATTGAGCAACCCAGCGATAATAATTATTGGGGAGGTGGTAGAACACCGGGCGCAATTATTGCAGTATACAGAGAGCATAAAAAATCAGTTAAGTGCGGGCTAAACATGCCACATCTTATGAAGAAAACAGCCTTGGTAAAGGGTTTAATATAAATTAGGAATTAATCAAAGTACTATGATAAAGACAGATATACTTATAATTGGAGCAGGTCCAACAGGTTTGTTCACGGTTTTTGAAGCAGGATTGTTAAAGTTGAAAACGCATTTGATAGATGCTTTGCCACAACCAGGTGGACAGTGTTCGGAAATATATCCTAAAAAGCCTATTTATGATATCCCTGCTTTTCCAGAGATTTTGGCAGGTGATCTGGTTAATAATCTAATGCAACAAATTAAACCTTTTGAACCTGGTTTTACTTTGGGAGAAAGAGCGGAGACCTTGGAGAAATTAGATGATGGGTCCTTTATCGTTACCACCAATAAGGGAACAAAGCATCATGCTCCGGTAGTGGTCATTGCAGGAGGATTGGGATCTTTTGAGCCCAGAAAGCCATTGATATCCAATATAGGGGATTTTGAAGATAAAGGAGTGGCCTACATTATAAAAGATCCAGAAGTGTACAGGGACAAAAAAGTTGTGATTTCTGGAGGAGGAGATTCGGCCTTGGATTGGGCAATTTTCCTTTCCGATGTAGCAGCCGAAGTATCCTTGGTGCATAGGAGAAATGAATTTAGGGGGGCTTTGGATTCTGTTGAGAAAGCCTCTGAATTGGCTAAATTGGGCAAAATTAAGTTATTCACCCAGGCAGAGGTGGTTAGATTGTACGGGGATGACCATTTGGAAGCCGTTGTGGTAAAACACAATGACGAGAGCAAAGGGGAGACCTACGTAGAGGCCGATAATTTTATTCCCTTGTTTGGGCTTTCACCAAAATTAGGGCCTATAGGAGATTGGGGATTGGAAATTGAGAAGAATGCCATAAAGGTGAACAATGCCTATGATTATCAGACCAATATTCCCGGCGTATATGCCATTGGAGATGTGAATACCTATCCCGGTAAGCTAAAATTGATACTTTCCGGTTTTCACGAAGCAGCCGTTATGTGTCAGAGTGCCTACCAATTGATTAATCCCGGTAAGCGCTATGTGATGAAATATACTACTGTTGGAGGTGTAACTGGATTTGATGGTAGTAAGAAAGAGGCCAAAAAAGAGGTAGTACAGAGTATTATGGCGTAAAGCCACACAACCTGCCAGGTCTAAAGCCTGGCAGGTTTTATAAGCTAAACAACGCCTTGTCCAAGAGGGATGGGCATTAATAAAAAAGTGTGTTTCCTTGCTTTTAAAAGCATTGATCCGTTACTTTGCACTCAGTTCATTATCAAATTGAAACGTTATCAAGAAAGGCGGAGGGACTAGACCCGGTGAAGCCTTAGCAACCCTT
>JBFHGV010000494.1:0-3443 GCA_041582955.1 Arenibacter sp. | reverse complement strand
ATTTTATTTGATATATAAGAGGTATGGGGCTAAAAAGCTATTTAGGATGGTTGACCGTGATTTTGGTAATGGTAAGTTGTTCGGGTGTTAAAAAGGGAGAAAATACTAGGGCTGAAAAGCCAAATGTAATACTCATTTATGCTGATGATCTGGGCAGGGGCTTGCTGTCTTCTGAAGGGCAGAAGATAATTAGTACACCTCATATTGATAATATAGCCAAGGAAGGCATGCGTTTTGAAAATGCCTATGGAGGCATGTTTTGTGCTCCGGCAAGAGCCAGTTTAATAACAGGGTACCACGATGCGCAAATAGATCGTTGGAAAATAACTGCTGGAGGGGCTTATATGAATATTTCCAGAGGTAAGATGGATCAGGAGGAAATAGAGCAGAAGTTGAACAAACAATTGGGAGAGGTTCCAGAGAATGAGGTCTTTCTTGCTGAAATCTTCAAGAGTGCAGGTTATGTTACAGGAGAAGTGGGTAAACTGGAATGGGGTTTTTCTACCACAGACAAGCAAATGAAAAGGCATGGTTGGGACTATTATTACGGTTACTTGGATCATGTACGTTGTCATGGCTTTTATCCTCCTTTTCTATTTGAAAATGGAAATTTGGTAAACATAGAAGGTAATACCATGGCCAATTGTGGAAAGACCATGGAGAAAGAAACGGAAAAGGCTTATGAAGAGCGATGGAATATGGAGGGTAAGGCTGTCTATTCCCAAAATTTGTTTATAGAGAAGATATTGTCGTTTATAAGGGAAAATAAGGACAAGCCGTTTTTCTTGTATCATCCTACCCAATTGCCTCATGGTCCCGTTGCTATACCTAGCGTACATGAGGACTTTGTAAATGACGACAGGTTGACCCAGATAGAGAAGGAGTACGCTTCTATGGTGAAAATGTTGGATGATCATGTGGGAATCATAATGAACGAATTAAAAGTTTTGGGTCTGGATGAGAACACTATGGTTGTTTTTACCGGTGACAATGGTCATGAAATATACTATACTAAGGAAGGTAGGATATTAAAGCCGGTTAGAAATATGCAGACCGGAGAGTTTTTTGATGATGTTAATACCAAATATTATAGTGAATTGGCGGGTGATGTGTTCGATGGCAATGATGGTATGGCCGGTGTTAAAAGAAGTAATTGGGAAGGCGGCGTCCGAGTGCCGTTATTGGTAAGGTGGCCAGGAAAGATTGAGGCGGGAGTGTCTTCTGATGCCTTGGTGGCAAACTACGACTTTATGGCTACTATGGCCGATTTGGTGGATTTTGAATTGCCTCAGTTTAAAGATGGGGTTTCCTATCTTCCTGAGCTTTTGGGAGAAGATCATAAAGAGCATGATTATGTGGTGTACTCTTCTTTTATGGGGCCTGCAATCGTGTCCAACGATGGTTGGAAGCTACGGTATTTTGCAGCCGATGATATTTTTCAATTATATTATCTGCCAGAGGATTATAAGGAAGAGAAGAATATGCTTGAAGGTAATAAGGAGATAGCTGAGAAACTGAAAAAAATATTGATAGAGGAATGCGACGGCGACCTAAACAACGGTTGGTTTAAAGTGAGAAAGAGAATTTTGTCATTTATTAAATAATGCGGAAGGGGTATGTAGTATGATTGTCCCGTTGCCAACGTTTTATTGTGATAGGCTTAATGACACTTGGCAATCCTAAGAAAGAATATGACTATGAGATTTAAAGAACAAGCCCCCGATGAATTCTTGATTTCAGAATTGAAAAAAGGCAAGGAAGAAGCCTTCGACCGTATTTTTCGAAGGTATTACAAGGGGCTTTGTGCCTATGCTGTCAACTATGTTTATGATGTAGATCAGTCTCAAAGTCTGGTACAGGATTGTTTTGTGCGGCTTTGGGCCAATCGAAATAATGCAGATAGTATAAAGAGTCTTCCTGCCTATCTGTCCACTATGGTCCGAAACAGGTGCATAGATCATATTAGGCAAATAAGGACCTTGGAAAAACTGCATGATAAACTTGAACTAGAGGAGTTTGTGGTTAACGCAGAGAGCACCTTGTTGTCCCGTGAATTTGAGGAAATTCTTGTTAATGCTATTTCTGCCCTCCCTAAAAAGAGTAAAATGGCCTTTGAGTACAGTAGGTTTGAGAATCTTACCTATAAGGAAATTGGGGATAAAATGAATATTTCGAGTAAGGCCGTGGAAGCTCTTCTTAGCCGGGCCCTAAAATTGCTTCGAAAAGATTTGCAACCTTATTTTGCTACTCTTGTGCTTGCTCTTATATTTTGGTTTTCCAAATGGTAAATCAAATTGACTTTTCCTTAATCAAGAGCTGTGTTGTGTGCCTTTGGTGTTGGGTATACATATAGTTGCTGTTTAATCACAAACCTTATCTTCTACTTTTTGTGTAATGTTATTTT
This sequence comes from Arenibacter sp., assembly GCA_041582955.1. GTDB lineage: Bacteria > Bacteroidota > Bacteroidia > Flavobacteriales > Flavobacteriaceae > Arenibacter. The sequence goes on along the minus strand of JBFHGV010000494.1, from coordinate 1,039 downwards.
CCAGTCTTTTTGGAATCTTATCCGTGTCATTTCATTAGTGCTATTGTACACTACTTTTATTTGTATACAGGGTTTTAATAGTTCAATTTGAAAAAAAAATATTCGTTTTTGTTAATTTTTTTCACATCTATTATTTTATAATAAATTCTTTTTGTTGTGTGTCTGAACCCCTGTTTTTATTAGAAAAAAGTAATTTGTTTGCAATGATTCATATGGTGTTGAGTATAGGTTGAAAACAATAATTTAACTTTTTTTTTACATAAACGTAGGGTGGGGGGGCTTGAGGTTCGTCATCTTATTGAACCGCATTTATAAAGCCATTGGAAGAAAAGAAGAAAAATATTGAACAGCTGATAGCCAAATCTTTTCAAGGTAGGCTAAATTCAGAGGAAAAGACTTTCTTGGACCAATGGATTTCTTTGTCGGACGAGAATCGGCAAAAGTTTGATGTTTACGAGAAATTGTGGAAAAGATCTGGACAATTGATGCTTTCCAATTCTATTGATGTGGAGGCGTCTCTTTTAAAAACAAAAAAGCGTATACCGGAATTTGCGTTTAAAAACAAATCCAGCTATAGTAATCTCCGTGTTGCGGCAGTATTAATATTGGCCATGGCCTTAGGTTTTTTGTTCAATTATCTGCTTGGGGCAAACCAATTAATTAGTGGTAGCTCGGAAATTGTGTATCAAGAAGTAAAGGCGTCCTATGGTACTCGCACTAAATTGCTTTTGGCGGATAGTACCACGGTATGGCTTAATTCTGGTAGTACACTGCGGTTCCCAATTAATTTTGATAATGCCGGAGAAAGAGTAGTGGAACTGGATGGGGAAGGTTATTTTGAAGTAACTAAAAATGAATCAAAGCCCTTTATTGTAAATACATCCAATTTAGATGTTAAGGTATACGGTACTTCTTTTAATGTTTCTGCCTATGCAGAATACGATACTATGGAGGTGGCATTGGTAGAGGGCAAAGTAAGTTTGGTGCAAGGCGAAAATAAAGACCGAAAAGAGCTGATGGTCCTTAAGCCAAATGATGT
>JBFHGV010000493.1:0-3460 GCA_041582955.1 Arenibacter sp. | reverse complement strand
TATTCCTCGTCATTGGTCAAATAATCTGGTACTATTTTACAAAATGCCTTTGGAAACAAGCCCTTATCAATATTTTTAATGGCATTGTGCACGTCTTCCTTGGAAGCGGAAACCCCTCTTTGGTCGTATCTTTTACTATTGGATGAGCTCATGATTATAAGTTTGCGACAAAAATAGAAGAATCCACAAAAAAAAGCCCACATTTTGTGGGCTTTTAATTAAGAATTTATGAGCGTACACCTATTTGATGAACAATAGTTCCCTGTATTTTGATAATGGCCAATACTCATTACCAATTAATTGCTCCAATTTATCACAATGGTAACGGATCTGATCAAAGTACGGCCGTACATGGTCGCAGTAGGCCAAGGCCTTTTTATTGATCTCCACCATATTGTTCGCCTTCTTTCTTTCTTCCACCATGGCATCGGTCTTTATCTTTATATCGCGAATATGCTCAGAGATACGTTCTACAATATCCAATTGGCTTTCAGACATTTTTTTATGGGCAGCACCGTATACCTCCTTTAGGCCCACAACATTTTTTATCAATTTGTTCTGGTAGGCCACTGCAGCAGGAATAACATAACCATAGGCAAGTTCAGTAAAGACCCTGCCTTCTATTTGAATGTGGGAAACATATTCTTCCAATTCCACCTCCTGACGCACCCTTACTTCTATCTCGCTCATCACGTTCATAGATTTAAAAAGCGCCAGACTTTCCTTGGAAGTAAGTACCTTCAATGCCTGAGGAGTATTTTTATTATTGCTCAGACCCCTGGATTTTGCTTCGTTCTCCCATGCTTCACTGTATCCATCGCCTTCAAACCTAATTCGTTTACAAGTCTTTATATACTCTCTCAGAACATTAAATATAGCCTCATCCTTTTTCAGTCCTTTTTTGTCTACCAACTGATCTACCTCTTTCTTAAAAGACAACAATTGCTTGGCCACAATGGTATTTAGAACAGTCATGGGCTTGGCACAATTAGCCTTGGACCCCACCCCCCTCATTTCAAACTTATTGCCCGTAAAGGCAAATGGGGAGGTACGATTTCGATCGGTATTATCCAATAAAATTTCTGGGATCTTACCCACTACATTCAACTTTAATTCGGTTTTTTCCTCAGGGGATAATTTTCCTTTGGAAACCCCTTCCAGCTCGTTGAGTACCTCATTCAGTTGCTCTCCTATAAAAATTGATAGAATGGCAGGTGGAGCCTCATTGGCCCCTAACCTATGGTCATTGCTGGCCGATGCTATGGAGGAGCGCAACAATTCCTCATAATTATCAACTGCCTTGATGGTGTTTACAAAAAAGGTTAGAAACTGCAGGTTCTTCATAGGTGTAGAACCGGGACTTAAAAGGTTTACCCCGGTATCTGTAGACAACGACCAATTGTTATGTTTTCCCGAACCGTTAATTCCGGCAAAGGGCTTTTCGTGAAAGAGCACCTTAAAATGGTGTTTATCCGCTATCTTCTCCATAACATCCATAAGCAATAGATTGTGGTCTACTGCCAAGTTGGTCTCTTCAAATATAGGTGCCAGTTCAAACTGATTTGGAGCTACTTCATTATGTCTAGTTTTTACCGGTATACCCAGTTTGGTACATTCCCTTTCCAAATCCTTCATAAAAGTCAGCACCCTCCCAGGAATCACCCCAAAGTAATGATCATCCAATTGTTGGCCCTTTGCGGCAGAGTGCCCTATTAACGTCCTACCGGTTAAACTTATGTCTGGCCTGGAGAGCGCCAAGGATTTATCTATTAAAAAGTACTCCTGCTCCCAACCTAAAGTGGCATAGACCTTGGAAACGGTTTTATCAAAGTATTTTGCAACAGCGGTGGCCGCATCATCTACAGCTCCCAATGCCCGTAACAAAGGAGCCTTATTATCCAATGCCTCACCTGTATAGGCCACAAAAACCGTTGGGATACACAGCGTAGTCCCATATAAAAAAGCCGGAGAGGTTGGATCCCAAGCAGTATACCCCCTAGCTTCAAAGGTATTCCGTATGCCTCCATTGGGGAAACTGGAGGCATCTGACTCCTGTTGCACCAATTGCCCCCCGCCAAACTTCTCCATTACCCGCCCTTCGGGAGAAAAATCGAAAAAGGCATCGTGTTTTTCTGCTGTAGCACCAGTAAGTGGCTGAAACCAATGTGTATAATGGGTAGCCCCCATAGAAATAGCCCAAGTCTTCATGCCCTCCGCTACCTGGTCTGCTACCTTCCTATCTATTTTGGCACCTGAGACCACTGCCCCCTTCACCCTATCATAAGCTTCCTTGGTAAGGTATTGCAACATTCGCTCTTCATTAAAAACGTTCACTCCAAAATATTCTGAACGCCTTCCAGATTCCTCCACCTTTATACTACTTCTTATATGGCTGTTTTCTATGGCCTTAAATCTTTGATTAGACATAAATTCTAGTTTTTTCTACAAAAATAACAATTCATCAAAATATTCAGCGAAAAATATCTTTTTAATAAAGAACCCCAAAAAAAACAGGGGGGTCAAAAAAAATAATATCGTTTTAAACGATTTACCCGTCAAAAAATAGACTATGTGCAGAAAATTATTATTTTTGTCCTCGTTAATGATAAAATCAACAATACATATTATGAGCAAGTCTAAATTAGAATACATTTGGCTGGATGGGTATGAGCCCACACAGAACATGAGAAGCAAAACAAAGATCGAGGATAACTTTAGTGGTAAACTAGAAGATTGTCCAATTGGGTCTTTTGATGGAAGTTCACCTCGTCAAGCCGAAGGAGGATCCTCTGATTGTGTCTTAAAACCTGTAGCCATATATCCAGATCCACACCGTATAAATGGTTATTTGGTAATGACCGAGGTTATGAATGCCGATGGTACTCCACACGCATCCAACGCTAGGGCCACAATTGAAGATGAGGATAATGATTTCTGGTTTGGATTTGAACAAGAATATTTTATAATGGATACCAAAACAGAACTTCCATTAGGTTTCCCAAGAGGTGGGTACCCTAAACCTCAGGGAATGTACTACTGTTCTGTTGGTGGTCTTAATACACACGGTCGTGACCTGGTAGAAGAGCATGCTGATGCCTGTATTGCTGCCGGACTAAACTTCGAAGGTATCAACCAGGAAGTGGCATGTGGACAATGGGAATTCCAATTGTTCGCCAAGGGTGCCAAAAAAGCAGGAGATGAGATCTGGATTGCCAGATATCTTTTGGACAGATTGACCGAAAAGCACGGATACTACATAGAGTATCACCCAAAACCTTTAGGTGATACGGATTGGAATGGTTCTGGAATGCACGCAAACTTCTCCAACACTACATTAAGAACTTGTGGATCAAGAGAAGTTTACGAAAAAATATGTGAAGCCTTCCGTCCTGTAGTTAAAGAACATATTGCCGTATACGGTGAGTTTAACGACCAACGTTTGACCGGTAAGCACGAAACT
>JBFHGV010000492.1:0-3472 GCA_041582955.1 Arenibacter sp. | reverse complement strand
TGTTAGAGAACATTATGCTAAGAAAAAAAACCGCTGTATTACTGTGTTTTGTGGGGTCTGTATTTTTTGTATCGGCCCAGGAAACCAAGATTTATACGCATGACCAAAGGGACTATCAAGAGGCCTTGGCATTGTATAATAATAAGCAGTACCAAGCAGCCCAAACAATCTTTGAGAAAGTAAAAAACAACACTAGGGATGTAGAGACCCAAGCCAATAGTGCGTATTACGCTGCCAATGCGGCCATTCGCCTAAATCAGTTGGGGGCCGATAGAATGATGGAAGATTTTGTGGAGCAGTATCCAACCTCTACCAAACGCAATTCGGCCTATTTGGATGTGGCCGATTATTATTTTGAAACCGGTAAATACCCCTATGCCTTAAAATGGTACAAAAAGGTAGACCAAAGTTCTATGTCCAGAAAGGATAAGGAGCGGTTTAATTTTAATAATGGGTACGCCTTATTCTCTTCCAACAAGCCCAAGGAGGCAGAACGTTACCTCAACCAGGTAACCACATCTACAACCTATGGCTCCCAAGCCAAGTATTATCTGGGATATATTGCTTATCAGCAGGACGACTATGCCCAGGCCAATCAGCGTTTTGATCAAATTGCCGATCAAGAGTTGTTGGAGGAAAAACTGTCCTACTATCAGGCAGATATGAACTTTAAGCTTGGTAAGTTCGAAGAAGCCATAGCACTGGCCAAAAAACAACTGCCCAAGTCCGATCGTTACGAAATATCAGAACTCAATAAAATTATTGGTGAAAGCTATTTCAATCTAAAACAATATGCCAATGCCATTCCTTATCTTAAGGAGTACAAGGGCAAAAGGGGAAAATGGAGCAATACGGACTATTATCTACTAGGCTATTCCTATTATATGCAGGGCGATTATGCCAATGGGGTACAACAGTTTAATAAAATAATAGATGGGAACAACAGTGTTTCCCAAAATGCCTATTATCATTTGGCGGAGTGTTACCTTAAATTGGACAAAAAGCAGGAGGCCTTAAACGCCTTTAGGAACGCATCCCAAATGGATTTTAATACGGAAATTAAAAAAGATGCCTACCTAAACTATGCACGTCTAAGTTATGAAATAGGTAATGCCTACGAACCGGTACCACAGGTGATGACCAACTATTTGGAACAATATCCCAATGACGCCCATGTGGAGGAGATTCAGAATCTTTTGGTAGACTCTTACATTACTTCCAAGAATTTCGCCGGGGCCATGACACTTTTGGAGAAAAACAAAAATTTTGCCACTAAGGCCACCTACCAAAAGGTAGCGTTTTACAGAGGCGTGGAATTGTTCTTAGAGGCGAATTATGAGGAGGCCTCCACTGTTTTCCAAAAATCCTTGAACAATGCAGAAGATTCTTTCTTTGAGGCAAGGGCCAGTTATTGGAAGGCAGAGGCGGATTATGCCCTGAACCATTTTGAGGAGGCCGTAGCAGGTTACCTTCAATTTAAAGGAAATCCCAGAGCCAGCGCTACAACAGAATTCATGGAACTCTATTATAACTTGGCCTATGCTTATTTTAAATTAAAAGACTATCCCAATGCCATAGCTTCCTTTACCAATTATTTGGAAAGCGAAAGCAGCGATGCCGTGAAAATGGATGATGCCTACTTACGATTGGGCGATAGTTATTTTGTAAGTAGAAAATATTGGCCGGCTATAGAGACCTATAACAAGGCCATAGCCCGTAATAGCTCTGATAGCGATTATGCAGCCTATCAAAAGGCTTTGAGTTATGGTTTTGTGGACCGTAGCGCCACCAAGATAGAGGAGCTTTCCAATTTTGTATCCAGATATCCAAATTCTACGCTCAAGGATGACGCCTTGTTTGAACTGGCCAATTCCTATGTGAGGGCCAATAACACGGAACGCGGATTGCAATTGTATGATCAATTGATCCAAGACTATAGAGGGAGTTCCCTTGTTCCCCAAGCCATGATGCGCCAGGGCCTGGTACATTATAATGCCAATAGGAATGAGCAAGCCTTGTCCAAATTTAAGACTGTGGTTAGGGACCATCCCAACTCACAAGAGGCTATGCAGGCCGTGACCACAGCCAAACTTATTTATGTAGACCTTGGAAGGGTTAACGAGTATGCGCAGTGGGTTAAAGGATTGGATTTTGTGGAGGTCACCGATACCGAACTGGATAACGCCACCTATGAATCGGCCGAGAAACAATATATTGAAGGCAATTCCGAGGCTGCCATAAGGGGATATGAGCGTTATCTGAAAGAATTCCCCAATGGGATGAATGCCCTAAAGGCCAACTTCAATTTGGCACAACTGTATTTTGCTAAAGAGCAGAAAGATAAAGCATTGCCCTATTTTAAAAATGTGGCAACCAAAGGGAGCAATGAATATGCAGAACAGGCCCTTACCAGGGTTTGTGAGATTTATGTTGGTAAAAACAATTATGTAGCGGCCATTCCCTATTTGGAAGAATTGGAGTCCAAAGCGGAAATTCAACAGAACATCACCTTTGCACAATCTAACCTTATGAAGGGGTATTATGAACAGTCCAATTATTCAAGGACTATTGAATATGCGGGCAAGGTGCTGTCTTCGCCAAAAATAGACAACCGTATTAAGAGTGACGCCCATATTATGATTGCCAGATCGGCCATTAAAACCAATGATGAAACTAGGGCGGAAAAGGCCTATGCCGAAGTTTTAAAAATTGCCACAGGCAAATTGGCGGCCGAAGCCCTTTATTACGACGCCTATTTTAAGAACAAGGCAAATAATTATGAGGCTTCCAATGCTTCGGTCCAAAAACTGGCCAAGGATTATGCCGGGTATAAGGAATGGAGTGCCAAAGGCCTTATTATTATGGCCAAGAATTTTTATGCCTTGGGAGATGCTTTCCAGGCGACCTATATCTTGGATAGTGTAATAGCCAATTTTGGTGACTATCCCGCTATTGTGGAACAGGCCATACAGGAATCGGCCATAATAAAGGCAAAAGAAGCTCAGAGCAATTCCTCTATAAATCCAGAAGGAAATTAAAAATACCTTGCAAAAAGAACATTATATGCACAAGTACATCACAGTATTCATATTCGCTATTGTTGGTTTTGTACAAACCACAATGGCACAGGACGATAAAAAAGATATTGGTACGGAAACCGTCACGGTGGTTAAGGCGTATAGCCCTACTATATCAGATGCTTTTAAGGTGAAGTCCCTTCCTAGCCTTAATGATTCCATAGTGTTGCAAAAAAAGCCCATAACCTACAGTATTTTTTCTGTGCCCGTAGCCTCCACATTTACCCCGGCAAAGGGGAAGGCTTCAGGAGTAGAAAAAACACCTGCCCCTAAATTGTACAATACCTATGCATCTATTGGTTTGGGCAACTACAACAATGCCCTAGTAGATTTTTACACTAGTAGCGCTATCAATAGGGACGAGCGACTGGATATTAGCCTAAATCATCATTCTT
>JBFHGV010000491.1:0-3476 GCA_041582955.1 Arenibacter sp. | reverse complement strand
CTAATGGCATCCCTAAAGGAACCAGGGCCACTGTCGTTCAGGTTGGTGACCTGATAAACGCTTCCGCCTCTACCTCCTGTGGCATACCGTCCGTGGCCTTCGGCACCCGGGAATGCTTTCAGTTCGCCCATGTCTATAGGTTCTGAGGTTGATGTGTTCTGGGTAGGTGTAGTGATGATTATGGATCCGGTTTCTTCAGTTACACTATTGTCCGGATTGGTGACCGAAGTGGTGTAGGTGAATGTATCTTGCTTGGGAGTTTCCTCTATTGGAGTTTCCTCTATTGGAGTTTCTACAACAGGAGTTTCTTCAGTAGGAGTTTCTACAACAGGAGTTTCTTCAGCTGTAGTAGTCGTATTGGGGGTATACGTAATGGTATTATCTTCATTAATTACCACAGTACCATTGGCAGGTTTACTAACTTCTGTTATGATAACTTCACTTTCCTTCTTGAAAGTATCATTTTTAAGTGGTTCAATGAGTACTGGAGTTTCCTTGGTAATTTCCACTATGTCTTCCACAACATCCTCAACAGGGTCAACTGTTACTTCAATATTAATGACTTCCTCTGAGGTTGTTTCGTCCTCATTGATAACTTCCAATGTAATTTCGATATCATCCTTGCCATTATAGTCGTTTGGAGGGGTATATATGGCTATACTGTCTTTTTCTATGGTAATATCGCCAATTGTAGGTTTTAGGTTGCTCTTATACCTTCTACGTCCTTTTCTGTTGCTAGAAGTGTTATAGAGTAGGTTAAAGGAAACCGATTGGTCTTCATCAGTGGTAAATATGGCATTTGCCAAATCTATGGTCACTTCTTTAGGTACTTCATTGGCTATTTCCTGCTCTACAACATATTCTGCCAAAAGGTCAGAATCTTTGTTACAGGAAGAATTTAGAAAAAAGGCAATAAACAATAGGGTCACTTGAAATAGATTCCGGGGGGTGATTTTCATAAGTTCTAGACTTTAAATTAAATGATAATTTTTGGGGTGTACAATAATATTTATTTTCACAACTTTATCGGTAAATGACAAATATTTTCGACATATTGCCAATTTTAGTTGCAATAATAGTTTTACGTCTGGTTTTCAGAGATTGGATGTTTGGAATTCCATTATTCGATGAAATACCTTTTTTTTTATGATTTAATTAAATTTCTCTTAGTGGAATGTTAATTGTTTATGACATAAACGGTCGGAAGTTATACGGTTAGATATTTTTTCGCATATTAACCTATGTGAAAAAGGACGGTGATATTTGTTGATTTATACTTTTTCTTTATAATTATCCAGTTGAAGGTCATTCAAAGAAGTTGTATAAGGTTTAAGATGGAGAAGGATGCTACCGCTTAAAATTAAGAATTTGGGCGCCGAATAATTGATTCTAAAATACCAATGCCCATAGTGTGGTAGTGCCTTATGATTTAGTTGAATAATCTAATGGGTGTTAAAACATGCCTCACTCTTATAAGGAAGATGTAATGGCTCTTTTGTAGGGAAATTTGCACGAATTGGGGGATAATTTGTAAATAACGGGCTTGCCGTGGAAGTGTTAATTTTAATCTAGCAAACAGTTAATTATAGTATAGGTTTTTGCATTGGTCATATTCGAAAACCTTAACAAGTGGTACCAAATTAATTAAGGTCAGCACCTAAACTAACCTGAATTATAAGAGGATTATAAATTAATAAATTTTTGGATTCCATTTCCCATGGCTAGCACTATTTAGGTCGATTCTTGTTGCCATTTGAGCGGAATTAACAATGATAATGGCCAGATAAGTTTTGTTATAGTAACAATTGTGAATGGAACAATTGTGGTTAGAAAGGGTAGGATGCCTAATACCTTATTGTTATTGGAGGGACTAAGGAGTAGCCAGTTGTAATACAATTATGAGGTAAATAGGCTTTTAGGGCAATGGATAATAATTTTATCTTGTACAATCCAATCCGATTAAAACCATGGCCATGACTCTGTTGGGATAAATTGTGCAAGAAAAATTCGGATAAAAACCATAAAAATAGCTTTGAAAAGCATACAAGTTACAAAAGTCAAATACCGATGAACGATATAAATATGTTACTCTAAGTTACGGATTAAGTGCTTATAAGGTCTTATTCCGGATTGGTTAGCTTTAATATTTCTTACGAAATAGAGGTTAAAATCCATTTCGTAGTAATCAAAAAAGGAGCCTAGTTAGCTCCTTTTTTTTGTAAAATTTAATCTTGTGTTATTATTTTAGGGTCAAGGAATGTAAAAATTCCTCCAGGTTCGTATAACCGTCACCATTGGCATCAGCCTTGCCGTCATTGGCATTGTTGGGGTCCAAGTTGTGGGCATTCTCCCAATCATCGCTCATGCCGTCTCCATCGGAGTCCTTATAGGCTGTTCCTCCCTGTAGGGTAAGCTTAACGGTCTCTGATTCGCTTGAGATCCATGAACCTGTGCGATTTATCACATCGTTGATCTGTTTTTGGGCAAGGATATTGTTCCCGTTAAGGTTTGCGCCTACATCGTTGAGCACGTTGTCCAATACGGTGTTCCCGGTATTGGGTTTGGGGCTGTAGCCGCTGCTGACCTGCCTAGACCCGAATACGTTTGAGCCGCTTAGATTGATTTTGATGGAGCCTCCTTCGTAGGAGTTGTCACTGATGTAGGCTTTGGTTTCGCTCAGCGTCCCCGACGGTGTGTTTCCTCCTTGTTCACAGTTGACATCGGCGATGGAGCTTCCTTTTTTCAAAAATACGTTTCCAATGATATCAAATTCATTGCTCCATGTTGGGTTGACCCCAATATAATAGTTGTAGATTACATTGTTGATCTGCTCCCAGCTGGCATATCGCGTCGATGAACGGATGTTCCTTTCATGGTTGTTCGAAAAGAGGTTGTCTATAAAGGAAATATCAAACCCTTGTCTCCAAATGATCATTCCTTTACTGTTCAGGGATTCCCCAATGATGCTTTTCTGAACTGTTACCTTTTCCACAGATCCGGTTTCAGCATTGTTGGCCTCAATGGCAAAAGTTTCGTCCTTGCCCCAAAAGAAGCCACAATGGTCAAAAATGAAGTTGGATTTTGCGCCAGAATTTGAATTCCTCAACCTAAAGGAGTCATCCTCATCCTTTCTTCCAGAATCTCCGGCAAGAAAATTCATATAACGTATAATGATGTTCTCGTGGCTATTGGTGTCTGTCATGCTACCATAAATGGCAATTCCGTCCCCTGGAGCCGTCTCCCCTGCAATGGTAATGTTGTCCCCGCCGAAATCCAATCTGGAATTGATCTTTATTACTCCACCAACCCTGAATACGATGGTCCTGTTTCCCTGACTAATGGCATCCCTAAAGGAACCAGGGCCACTGTCGTTCAGGTTGGTGACCTGATAAACGCTTCCGCCTCTACCTCCTGTGGCATACCGTCCGTGGCCTTCGGCACCCGGGAATGCTTTCAGTTCGCCCATGTCTATAGGT
>JBFHGV010000490.1:0-3478 GCA_041582955.1 Arenibacter sp. | reverse complement strand
CTATGAAATTTTTGTTGATAAGGAAATTCCCATTGCGGATTTTAAAATTCCGCCAATGCTGCTGCAGCCCTATATAGAAAATGCAATTTGGCATGGTTTGCGATACAGGGAAGAAAAGGGCTTTTTAAGGATAGCCCTAAAAAAAATAGCAGAGGATACCCTGCAGATTACAATAGAGGACAATGGTATTGGCCGTAAAAAATCCCGGGAATTAAAAACCCAAAACCAGAAGAGGCAAAAATCCAAGGGCATGGGCAATATTAAAAAAAGAATAGCCATACTAAACCAAATGTACAGCAATAAGCTGGATGTGGCCATATCCGATCTGGAATCCAATGGAACGGGAACCAAGGTGGTGTTCACCCTAAAAAGGGATTAGGGTGCAGGATTGTGCTGGATGAAAATCCATGATCTAAAAAAGTGATTCATATGTTAAAGTATAAATCTTAGGAATGACGTTAAACGCTATACTGGTAGAAGATGAGGTGAATAGTAGGGAGATTCTCCGTAATTATTTGGCCAAATATTGTCCTGCAGTCCATTTGGTAGGAGAGGCAGGGAGTATCAAGGATGCAGAGGCCTTGATCCGGTCCCAAAAGCCCGACTTGGTGTTTTTGGATGTGGAAATGCCGTTTGGAAATGCCTTTGATCTGCTAGATCAAATGCCGGATCGGACATTTGAGACTGTTTTTGTAACGGCCTATAATCAATATGCCATGGACGCATTAAATAATCATGCCGCTTACTATCTTATGAAACCCATTAATATAGATGAGCTTATAAAAGCGGTAGAATACGTCATTCAAATAAGAGAAAAGGAGATGGAGCTGCAAGACCGAATTCTAAAGCCAAAATTGTCTAAGGTAGATGGCAAGATTACCCTGCCACAACAAGATGGTTTTCAGGTTTTAAATGTAGCTGATATATTATATTGCAAGGCCGATGATAACTACACGGAAATTTATTTGGAGAACCAAAAAATATTGGTCAGTAAAACCTTGAAGTATTTTGAAGAAGCCCTGTCTGGCTATACCTTTGCGCGCATTCATAAGTCCTACTTGGTGAATGTTAACGAAGTACTGCAGTACAAACGCGGCAAAGGAGGCAGCGTGGTGGTGTCCAATGGACAGGAAATAATGGTATCGGCCTCTAAAAAGAAGGATTTGTTGTCGTATTTTGAATAGATTTGCAAATAAATATGGGAATAGTATAGGGGGTGCTATACGTTAATCTCCCAGCTCCTGTAGGATAAGGGTTGAAACATGCCTAATGTAAAAAGCATAAGTGATAAATAATACGATATGATAAAAGCGGTGAAGGGGAAATCCCCTCAGATAGGGGAAGATTGTTATATTGCGGAGAATGCCACAATAGTTGGTGACGTTACCATGGGCGATCAGTGCAGTATTTGGTTCAATGCGGTGCTCCGTGGCGACGTGCACTACATTAAAATGGGCAATAAGGTAAATGTCCAAGATGGGGCAGTGGTACATTGTACCTATAAAAAATCACCTACGACAATTGGGAATAAGGTATCCATTGGGCATAATGCACTGGTACACGGATGCACCATTCATGACAATGTTTTGGTAGGAATGGGAAGTATTATCATGGATGATTGTGTGGTGGAAAGCAATAGTATTATTGCGGCCGGGGCCGTCTTAACAAAGGGAACCCACGTGCCTTCAGGAACCATTTTTGCGGGAATGCCGGCAAAAAAATTAAAGGATATCAGTGAAGAACTGAGTAAGGGGGAAATAGATCGAATTGCAGAGAATTATATAACCTATTCCAGTTGGTTTAAGGAGTAGTTATTTAAAAAATAGGAGGTATAGGGAAATGTGGTCCTAGTGCGGTAAGGCTGAGGTATAGGCTGCAAAAGTGTATAGGTGCTATCGGCCCACTGTAGACAAATTTTTCAATAAAAAATAATCCTATTTTTGTCAAGTAATAAACAAAGAAAATAAACGAATGAATTGAGCCTTGATATAGTCAAGCCTGTTGTTTAAAACACAGGGCGGGCTTACATGGCAATTTTCAACTGCCCGTATGTTGGTAGCTAACAGATAAATTAAATAAATAGAACGGATGAAAGCATATGTTTTTCCTGGTCAAGGTGCGCAATTTGTAGGAATGGGATTGGATCTTTATGAAAAGTATCCCGAAGCCCAAGAATTGTTTGAAAAGGCCAATGATATTTTAGGGTTCAACATAACCGATTTAATGTTTGAAGGGACTGCTGAGGACCTAAAGGAAACAAAAGTAACCCAACCCGCTATATTCTTGCATTCGGTGATTATGAGCAAGGTCATGGGGAAAGATTTTAAACCCGATATGGTAGCGGGACATTCCTTGGGTGAATTTTCGGCTTTGGTGGCCAACGGAGTCTTGAATTTTGAAGATGGTCTTAAGTTGGTCTCCCAAAGGGCCATAGCCATGCAAAAGGCCTGTGAGTTACAGCCCAGTACCATGGCGGCTGTTTTAGGCCTGGAAGATAGCGTGGTAGAAAAAGTTTGCAGTGAAATAGATGGCATTGTGGTGCCGGCAAACTATAACTGTCCGGGGCAATTGGTGATTTCCGGAGAGGTAGAGGCCATAAATGCAGCCTGTGAAAAGTTAAAGGAAGCCGGTGCCCGTAGGGCGTTGGTATTGCCTGTAGGCGGGGCATTCCACTCCCCTTTGATGGAGCCGGCAAGGGAAGAATTGGCAGCGGCCATTGAAGCTACGGAATTTAGTGCCCCTAGCTGTGCCATATACCAAAATGTACCTACCACGGCCGTAACCGATCCCGAGGCGATAAAGGCAAACTTGATAGCTCAGTTGACCGCTCCGGTTAAATGGACCCAAAGTGTACAACAGATGGTAGCGGATGGTGCCACTTTGTTTACAGAAGTGGGACCTGGCAAAGTATTGCAAGGCTTGGTAAAGAAAATCCATAAAGAGGCCGAGACCAGCTCGGCCATACTCTCCTAAGAGAGTACGGAAGTGTTTGTTTAAAAGGGCTTACTTGCCCAAAATATAATAGGGTCCCGCCATTTGGCGGGACTTTTTTTATGCCTTGGTTTGGGGTTGTGGGCCAAGGGGGGCGGATAGGGGGAATTGTTGTGGTTTTTAGTGGTTGAACTTCATTGGGATTAATTCTTTTTTTGATTGATGCAGTTTATCTGATATATAGATATTTAACCGCTATTGTTAGGCTTCTGGGCTATTTTTTCTTAATATTGGTATCCCATTTTTTACGGATGAGGTAGTCTTTTTTGGACAAATTTTAAGTTTTAGAGATAGACCGGCTATGAAAATAATTACACTATATAGAATTCTTTCCAATTGTCTAATTGAAAAAGCAATCAAACGCCTTGTACCCCTGATGGTCCTGATACTAGTTGGGGCAAGTGGATATGGGCAAGTTCCTGCGGGCTATACGGCAAGTATCGACCAGGACCCCATCAACGGCTCGAACGTAACGGCGGTGAGCTTT
>JBFHGV010000489.1:0-3484 GCA_041582955.1 Arenibacter sp. | reverse complement strand
GAGTTATAACAGACCTTCCACTCCATAAACCACCCAAAATGCCGCAGTATGGCAGAAAGAACTTACCGCAAAAACCCAAACGGAACTTTAGGTTTAGCTGATCTAAATCATTTTAATCGGTACTTCGTTTGCCTAACTTTAGGGTTAAGCATATTGTGTCCGTCTTCCCCATACTTACAATATCTAGACTACAGTGTAGATGGGACCAAGGCATTTAAAACAAATGGTTCTAGATAATGATTAAAAGACCCTAGTCATCAATTAAACACACTACACCATGAACACCCAAAAAAATAAAAGCCACTATAGGAAATGGCTAGATCCCGGTCAAATGCACCGGAGCAGCTTACAGTGGATGTCCGAATTAAAATTCACCCGTGACGAACAACTATTCTTGAACGACCTGGTAAAAGAGTATACCCTACCCCTTACGGACTCCGAAGTGTTTGGTGAGAGCCAAGACATTATAGGAGCTATACTGAGTGCCGAAAAAGAGGTGGTACTATTGCTTAACAAGGTACAGACCCATGAAAATAAGTTGCAGGTTATGTTAGACAATGTGGATCAACTGCAACAGGAAAAAGCTTATATAGCCTCTCATTGGAATTTACAGTCCGAGATAAACAATTATTTAACCGAGTATAGAGCGGTAAAAGCAAAACTTTTTAAATTGGTTTCCAAGGTGATGAAAAAGGATAAGAACAAATACCTACTCCATTAAGTGGCCACACCTATTTTTTTAACTGTTGCCTTAGCCATGAAAGAAGTACGCCCACACAGCCCATTTACCTCCAAAGACCCTCATTCTGTATAACCCCATATTACAGCCACCTGTTAGGCGTTAATAGTATTTTTTTTAATAGTTGTCCCTGGTCTTTTTCTCCTATTTTGGAAACTTCCCACTAGTATTCTATAACTCCCTGGCCTACACTAATGTCCAGGCCTCCAAATTCCCCTAACGCCCTATCCAAAACGGAGGTACCTAAAAATTAACATAGTTTAGGTGTGATTTGTAATTTAATTAAGAGTTTTTGGAACAAGCTTTGATCATTAAAAACAAAAGTGAAAATTCAAATAATTTAATAGATAAGTTGAAACAACTTAAAAATATGGAAATTGTAACCCACATTGTAAAGCTCATAGATAATAACCCCTATATATCCATTGTAGTTTGTCTGCTTATTGCCCTTGCACTTATTACCTATAATGTAATTAAGAAGAAAAAAGCATAACATAAGCCTGTGCACTACTACACCTGGCCCTTAAATTATATGTCCCAACAACACCTCCAAATGCTTGCCCCATGCTGCTGTTCTCCTTACTGATAAAGCTATTTACCCCATGATGCCACAATTATTCCCAGACAAGATAATTTGTGGGGGCACTCCTGTTCTTATAGGTATTTAAACCGATTATTTGGTTAAAAATTTAAAGCTGGTTTCAGAAGTATAGGTTTCCCCTGGATTAAGTACAACCGAAGGAAAATCTTGTTGATTGGGTGAGTCTGGATAATGCTGTGTCTCTAGGCAAAATCCACTTCTTTTTTTATAAACCCCTCCATGTTTTGCGGGCAATGTACCATTCAAAAAATTTCCAGAATAGAACTGTACGCCCGGCTCAGTAGTGTACACTTCCATTACCCTGCCACTCCCAGGATCGTAGGCGGTTGCCACCAAACGGCTTCCCGTATTGTGATCATTTAATACCCAACAGTGGTCATAGCCGCCACCTATCTTTATTTGTTCATTATCGGCCCCAATACCTACTCCAATGGGCAAAGGATTCCTAAAATCGAAAGGAGTTCCTTCCACCGCCCTAATTTCCCCTATAGGGATCAGGGTAGGGCCTACCGGAAGATAGGCATCTGCGTTAAGGGTAAGAACCTGATCCAAAATAGACTGGGAAAAATCCCCGCTTAAGTTAAAATAGCTATGATTGGTTAAGTTTACTATTGTTTTTTTATCGGTTGTTGCCTCGTAACTAATATCCAAGGAATTGTCATGGTTTAATGTGTAGGTTACGGTATTGGACAGGTTTCCCGGGTAACCTTCTTCCATATCTTTACTTAGATAGGCCAATTTTAAGGTAGCGGCGTTTTCACTATTTTACGTAGAATCCTCCCAAACCACTTTATCATATCCCTTATCCCCTCCGTGTAAGTGGTTTTCTCCATTGTTGGTGGCCAAACTATACGCTACCCCATCCAGGTCAAATTTCCCCTTGGCGATCCTGTTCCCATATCTACCTATAATGGCCCCAAAATATGGATGGGTCTCAAGGTAGGGCCCTAGACTGTCAAAACCCAAAACCACATCTTGGGAAACCCCCATTTTATTGGGTACCTTTAACGAAGTTATAATTCCGCCGTAGGTTATAATATCTACGGTCATGCCCGAATTGTTTGCAAGGGTATAACGGTCTACTGCTTCCCCTTCAGGCGTGGTCCCAAACTCACTTTTTACTATAGTCACTTTAGGTTCTTTTTTCTCCACTTGATCTTCTAGATAATCCTTTTTCTTCTCGGTTTTACACATCATGTTTACTATTAGCATCCCAAATATGGCGGGTAAATACAACATTTGCTTTAATCGGCTCATAAGAATTATTTGGTGATATAATGCTGGTTATGAATCACAAACAGATGGTAATATACAAAAGTAGTATACAGTATCCTGAATACTAATACAAAAATCGCACTTCACTACCCATAATCTTTGTAGGCATCCATTAAGATCTGATCCAGGCAGGGCATTAACAATTTTTATGATTGTATTCTATAATATTTAAGAAGATAAAAAGCAACCTTTGGCTCTAACTATATCTAAGGTGTACGAACATTATTTTAAATCTAATACACTAAATAAACATAGCGCATGGACCTTTTAACCCCATTTATGCATCTTATAGAACGCAACCCTTTTATATCCATTACATTGTGTCTCCTTATCGCTTTGGGCCTAATCACCTATGAAATAGTTAGGAAAAGATCATTAAAATGATGAGCTGTGGTGATACCCTCTTAAACACTAGGGAATTTAAGGCATTGCCGCTTAATACAGTATTTAAACTAGTATCTCCAGACCTAGTATTCGTGATAAAGAAAAAATGAAATCGACTAAAAGGTACCTTTTAATCCTATGGTTCCGGCCCCTATTTGTAGTTTCCAACTAATCCGGTTTTTAAAGGAATTGATTGGATACCTTTCCTTATCCAGGTATTTGTCTATAGAATCTACCACAACCATACTTACAGCTACACTTAGGGCCACATCGGTTAGCCAGTGTGCCCCGGACCATAACCTAGTTACAGGAGAAAGAAGTCCCAAAGCATAAAAACCCCCTTTGGCCCAGGGGTTTTTAAACTGCTTGCCTATTGCATAAAAGGTAGTAAAGGCCAAAATAGTATGTCCAGATGGAAAACTGTGATAAGCCGCCTCGCTACTAAAAGGTATAAATTTTGCCTTTCCTTCATTGGCAATAGGTCT
>JBFHGV010000488.1:0-3490 GCA_041582955.1 Arenibacter sp. | reverse complement strand
TATTAAACTACATTATTTTCTAAAATTGGACCATCAAAATCAAAGGCCGTTGGTGCTCTGGGGGGCAGGGAACAAAGGCAAGGAAGTGGCCAAAAATCTTCTCGCCCTGAAAACCGACTTTATTTGGGTCTGCAATAATTCCAAAAAAATAGACAAGACCATCTATGGAAAAAAAATGGCCCATTATTCAAAAATCGGCCAATTAAAGGACCCGCAACTTATCATTACCGTAGCCAATGAGGAAGCCCAAAAAGTTATAAAAGATTATTTACTGTCTATGCACAAACACCTTGGCCATGACTATTACTTTTTTTGCTGAATCTCAAAGTGTTGAAACATCCGCCTAAATACAATTCGCCCAAAACAACAACAGCATTGCTCCATTTATAGGCAATAAATTAAAATGCCCCTAAATACTTTTCTTATATTTGAAAAATTAATTTTGGGAATGCTGTTTAAACATCCGGAACTCCTTTGGGCTTTTTTTCTTTTACTGATTCCTATTTTAATCCACCTTTTTCAACTCCGTAGGTTCAAAAAAACCCCTTTTACAAATGTAAAAATTTTAAAAAAGGTAGTGGCCAAATCCAGAAGGAGCAATACCTTAAAAAAATGGTTGCTTCTATTTACCCGCCTCCTATTATTTAGTGCCTTGATAATGGCCTTTACCCAACCCTTTATCCCAGGAAAGTCGGCCTTAAAAAGCAACAACATTGTGATTTATCTGGACAACTCCCTGAGCATGCAGGCCAATATGGGAACAGGAACCCTTTTGGAAGATATGGTACAACAACTAATAAAGTCCGTCCCACCCGAAACCAACTTTAGCCTTTTCACCAATGACATAACGTTTAAAGAGGTAAAGATAGCGGACATAAAAAATGATTTACTTGCCCTTCCCTATTCCACCAATCAACTGCAGCTAAAGGACATCTATTTAAAGGCCAATACCCTTTTCCCCGATAAACCCAACTCCCAAAACGACCTTATCGTAATTTCGGACTTTCAAAAGAGTATTATTTCCCAGGCCAATGACACCCTATACAATATGAATAGACATATGGTACAGTCTGTCCCAAAAGATCTTTTAAACATTGCTATTGATTCTGCTTATACCCAGACCCTTTCCTCTGAGAATTTGGATCTGACCTGTTTACTAACTTCGAATCAAAAAATTGAAAACACCCCTGTTTCCTTGTACAATGGGGATAATTTAATTGCCAAAACATCAGCATCGTTTAATGAAGACAACCAAGGGGAAGTGCATTTTACGATTCCGGCCAATGAGATTATCAATGGAAAGATTATTATATCGGACCCTGGATTGCAATATGACAACCTACTCTATTTTAACTTAAATAGGCAAGAGAAGATCAAGGTAATGTCTATAGGGGAAACCCATAGTGATTACTTAAAACGCATTTATACCGAAGATAGCTTCCTGTTTTCCAGCTTCAGTTTAAAGACTTTAAACTATAGCCTTATAGCATCTCAAAACCTGATCATCCTCAATGAACTGAATACGATCCCCTTATCCCTGCAAAATACCTTGCAAGCCTATAAAAACGCAGGTGGCAACTTGGTAGTAATCCCTAATAATCAGGTAAATATCAACGAATACAACACTTTTATTAGGGCTTTCTCCAATTCCAATTTTGTTTCCACTATTGCAGAAGAGCGAAAAATTAGCCAGATTTCCTTTGCACATCCTTTATATAACAATGTATTTAATAAGGAGGTAACCAATTTTCAATACCCCATTGTAAATGGCTATTTTAAAACAACCTCATCCTTGCCCAAAATACTCTCGTATCAAAACGGAGAACCCTTCCTGTTAGGGGCAAACGGATTATACCTGTTTACAGCTCCAATTTCCCAGGAAAATTCCAATTTTATCCATTCTCCATTAATAGTACCAACCTTTTTTAATATGGGGATGAATAGCCTAAAAATGCCGAGACTCTATGAAATGGTAGGGAAGAAAATTACCTTGGATATCCCCATCAGTCTGGGCAAAGACCGAATATTAAAAGTTTCCAATAAAAGTTTGGAGTTTATTCCCTATCAACAATCCTATGGCAACAAAACCACCCTGACCTTTAACGACTACCCTACTACTGCAGGTATTTTCAGTATTACCGACCAAGGAAAGGAAATAAAAAACATCAGTTTTAACCTTCCTAGGGAAGAAAGTAAATTAGAATACCTGGACAACAGTGAACTACAGGGCAATATTATAAACAAGGATGTAGGCGCACTATTTCAAACCATACAAAAAGACAACAGCATAAACGAGCTTTGGAAATGGTTTGTTATTTTAGCGTTGGCATTTATACTTATTGAAGTTCTTATTCAAAAATATCTAAAATGAACATACTCTTAAAGTCCGCTAAAATTATAGATCCCCGCAACGGTGATCTTCACTTGAAAAAGCGTGATATATACATAAAGAATGGGACTATAGAAGACATTGGTTCCAATCTGGAGGTGCAGGGTAAAACAAAGGTTATAGAGCACAAAAACCTGCACGTCTCCGTCGGCTGGTTCGATTCGGGCATCAGCTTTGGGGAACCTGGTTACGAGGAAAGGGAAACGATAACGAACGGACTGTACACTGCGGCCAAGAGCGGGTTTACCGATATAGTCCTGAACCCCAATTCCAATCCGGTTCCGGATAGTAGTTCGGATGTTATTTTTTTACGTAATGCCGCAGCTCAGAGTGCCACTACCCTACACCCATTGGCAAGCTTGACTATAAAATCTGAAGGTGAAAGTCTGGCCGAACTCTATGACATGAAGACCGCAGGTGCAGTAGGTTTTTACGACTACAAACTACCCTTAAAAAATTCAAATCTTTTAAAAGTAGCCCTTCAATATGCCCATAATTTCAACGGACTTGTACTAAGTTTCCCCATGGATAGGCAGATTGCAGGGAAAGGGATTGTAAATGAAGGGGAAGTATCTACCAAATTGGGACTAAAGGGGATTCCCCATTTAGCGGAGGAGCTCAATATAGTCAGGGATCTCTTTATTTTGGAATATACCGGAGGAAAAATGCACATTCCCACCATATCTACTGAAAATTCGGTGAAATTAATTGCCGAAGCCAAGAAAAAGGGGCTGGATGTTAGTTGCAGTGTTGCCTTACACAATCTTTGCCTTACGGACGAAACGCTTGTGGAGTTTGACACCCATTATAAATTGATGCCGCCCTTACGAACAAAAAAAGACAACAAAGCCTTGATAAAGGGACTAAAGAATGGCACCATAGATTTTGTTACCACAGACCATAGACCAATGGATATAGAGCAAAAAAGAGTTGAATTTGACAATGCCGCGGATGGCACCATTGGGTTGGAAACGGCATTTGGCATGTTGAATCAAATTTTTAATCTGGAAACTACCATTGCAATACTGACCAAGGGCCGGGAACGATTTGAAATACCATCGCCAAGCCTAAGGATTGGCGAAAAAGCCACACTAACATTAT
>JBFHGV010000487.1:0-3494 GCA_041582955.1 Arenibacter sp. | reverse complement strand
ATCTATATAATCTGTTAGCTTGGTAAAGGTCAGCAAGTTCTCACCACTAAAATAAAACCTTAACTTGTTGAATGGCAAACGCTCTGTTACGGTGGCCGGTAAAGTATACCCTAAAGTTAAATTCTTCAATCTCAGGTAGGATATATCTTGAATATATCTATTGTTAACGGCTCCAAGGGCATCATTTTCCGATAGGGCTATATAACCGAACAACCGAGGATATAATGCATCTGTATTCTCCGGAGTCCAAATGTCATCAGCTAAATCTTTTCTAATGAAGGAATCATAAGGACGGTTATACATTGCCCAAAACAATCTAGAATCACGATGTGGGTACCAATCTTGTTTTCCAACCCCTTGAAAGAAAGCGGATAGATCAAAGCCTTTAAAACCTGCGTTTATTTTAAAGCTATAAAGGTATTGAGGCGCAGAATTACCAATAATCCTACGGTCACCAGAGTCATTCAATGTATTTTCTCCCTCATCTATAACACCATCGTTGTTCAGATCTATATACTTAACATCTCCAGGTTGAAGACCACCGGCGGCAACAATTCTATTGGACACTCTCGTTTGATCAGCATGTGCCGCAACTTCTTCTTCAGACTGAAAAAGGCCATCTATATGATATCCCCACAATTCACCAATGGTCATACCTTCGTAATAATCCAATAAACTATTGGTAGGGTTATCAAACTTAGTAATCTTAGTCTTTGAGTTGGACAATGAACCAATTATGGAAAAATTAAAAGTATCGGTACCTATATCAAAAGAATCATTGTACCCTACGGACAATTCGAAGCCTCGAGTTTGTAAATCCGCTGCATTTTCCTGAGGTGATCCCGCCCCCAATACACTGGGCAAAGTAGCTCCTTGGGTAAGCATACCTTCGGTATCCCTTTGAAACCAATCAAAATTAGTTGTCAACCTATTTTTAAAAAATGCAAGATCTGCTCCAAAGTTCAGGGTTTTTACTACCTCCCATGTAATTGCCCTTGGGTTCAAACTTGGTGACTCTATATAATCCAAGGTCCCTCCGTCAATGGCATACCCTGAATCTATGTCTTTGTTAAGAGTAGGGATATAGGCATAATCATCTATATTTTGATTTCCTAGGGAACCATAGGACGCCCGTAACTTAAACTGATTTATGCTATGGTTTCCTTTTAGAAATTCTTCGTTGGAAACAATCCATCCAGCAGATACCGACGGGAAAAAACCCCAACGGTAATCGGACGGAAACCTTGAAGATCCGTCATATCTCCCGTTAAGTTCCAACAGGTATTTTTTCTTAAAATCATATGAAAGTCTATAGAACAGACCTTGCAATGCCCAGGCCGAAGCACTACCATTGGCTTCAGCATTGGAAGTGGCCAGTCCCAAGGAATTTAGATCGTCCGAGATACTGTTCAGTTTACTCGCCTCTATATTTTTAACGTTATATGATTCCTGATTGAAGCCGATCATACCGCTGACATAATGATCGGAAAACTGCTTTCCATATTCCCCGTACACGTTAAAAGCATTATAGGTAGATTGGCTATTGTATTCATTTAGCCTATCACTGCCCATGGTACCTACTTCATCCGTGAATATTGAATAAGGTATCCTAGTAGACCTTTGAAATCTATTAAAATTCATTTTGCGCAAGGCATAACTTGTTGTTATCTCCATTCCCTCAAAAGGAGTCAATACGGCCGAAGTGATATTTGAAAATTCTTGATTATCGGTCTCCTGTTTAGACTTGCCATGCAAAAGAGCAGCATATACCCCATCACCTACGGTATAATTGTTCAACTCGGTTCTCCAAAGCGCATTGCCATCTGGGTTTACTGGCACGTATGCAGGTATGGCATGTACCCACAATAGGCTACTCCATGGATTGGCGTAATTGCCGTATTGGCTACCACCATGTTGTATGTCATTGGAGCTATTGTACTGCATGTTATTACTAAAAGTTAGCCACTCATTTGCGTCCAACTCTAGTTTCCCCCTTAGGTTATACTGCTGAAAAGTATCATCCTGTACTTTTAGTATCCCGGTAGATTGGTAGTTTCTATAGGAGAAAAACGTTCTCAACTTTTCCGATCCTCCTGTAAGGGATACATTGGTTATGTTGGATGGCGAATTTTTTCTAAAAAACGTATCCCACCAATCAGTAGCCCCATAATGAACATATTGTTCCCTTCCATTACGCATATCTGTAATGACCCTTGCTTTTGATGGATCTTGGGATACTTCTAGAAGTGCGGCATAATCTTGTTCGGTATACCCCGTATAGGATCTCCCCACCGCCGTTCTAAAAGACTCGTCAACCAACATAGTGGATTTATAGGGATCCGTTAAAAAATCGGTGTTCATCGTTGGGGAGCTAAAAGCTGTGGTGTGGTTCACATTAATTGAAAAGTCACCTTTTTTTGCCTTTTTCGTTGTCACCAAAATCACCCCAAAAGCTCCTCTGGCCCCATAGACTGCAGATGCTCCTGCATCTTTTAGAACACTTATGGATTCTATATCGTCCGGATTCAAGTTATTGATATCTCCTTCCACGCCATCGACCATTACCAATGGCGATCCTCCGTTTATTGTGGTAAATCCCCGAATATTGAGTCGTGGTGAATCCCCAGGTTTCCCACTGGTCTGAACAATATTAAGTCCAGGGCTTGCGCCTTGCAAGGCATTCGCGGCATTTGGCAAGGGTCTATTTTCAATGGTGGAAACATCCACTTTATTGATGGCATCGATCAGTTTCTCCTTACTTTTCGTTCCATAGCCTACAACGACTACTTCGTTCAAGGCATTGGCACCAGATTTTAATTCCACTACGATCTGTGTACCCGCCACTTCTGTGAGTTCCCGCATTTCAAAACCTAAGTATGAAACCTGGATTGTAGCCGTTGTACCGGATATTTCAAGGGAAAAATTACCATCAAAATCTGTAATGGTACCGTTTTTGGTCCCTTTTTCCATAACAGTAGCCCCGGGCAAGGGGTTACCTTCATTATCCACTACCAAGCCTTCAATAATCCCCTGTTGTTGGGTTTTCTTTAGGTTGGTTCTTTGTGCGACCAAGACTTGACCATTATCGATCCTAAATATAAAATTCGCCTTTTTGGATAAATCTGCCAATACTTTTTCCAGTGGGATATTATTTTGGACAACGGAATATTTAACCTCATTCTTTAGAACAAATTGTCCATAATTAAACTCATAATCCGTTTTTTGCTCCAACTCGGCAAATATCTCTACCAGCCTAGCACTTTTAAGATTAATACTTATATTTGGTTCATTTGATCTGCCGGAAGCTTGGGCCCCTATAAAAATTAGGAATGCCAATATTGGCAGTCTAGGTTTAAAAAAATTAATTACTATTTTCATATTAAGTGTTGTTTATTTTTTTTTGACATTCGACGCTTATAACGGAGGGGTCTGTGACAGCAGGCCCTTCCCCTTTTTTAATTATTCTTAAACTGGACTTCTATTTCATTGGTTTT
>JBFHGV010000486.1:0-3498 GCA_041582955.1 Arenibacter sp. | reverse complement strand
TGCATTTTGGCCATTTCTACCATTTCGGCATCACTGCCGTCGGAAAGTATCTCCTCTGCTTCGGAAATATTATTGGTCAACTCCAAATAAAGCGTCCTTTTATCTACAAGCTGCTTCAAATCCTTATATTCCTTATTTAGGGCTACATACCTTTTCTGATCGGCAATAATACCCGGTTGGATTATAAGATCGGAAACCTCATCAAAACGCTGCTTAACTATATTTAACTTATCTATCATATACAATCTACACTTGGTCTGCGAATTTACGATAAATTTGTACATTTAAGCATATCCTTTTCAATAGATGAATTCAATTTTTCCATTTTAGAACCTAACAATTGAGTAACCTCTTTGCCAGGATCTATATTAGGACATTCTTCCTTTGAACAATTACAATGCACTTTGGCAGGGATGAAAAATTAGAAACAGCCATAGCATAGGCTAGGATTCTTAGCTCCTAATCCCATGCCCCTAACTATCTTACTCCTTTATCTGCCTTTAAAACTAAAGTAAGTGATTTACCTTCTATCTACACTCTGCTTTCCTCGAGGCTGCACTTTTCCATATCAATTGATGATATTAAATATGACAATACTATTCTATGTATTACATTATTATGATTTAGAAAATATACAATATCACAGGAAAATGAACTAAAAAAGGATCTTGTACGGTATATTCAAGAAGTTTAAAAAAAGGCTCCTGCCAGAACCCTTGGGAGCAATAACTGCATTACAGTTTTAAAAAGAAAGCCTATATACCTTTGATTTAATTAAATAAAATACCACTGCTTTTATGCATTGTATTGCTGCTATCCACTATGATGGCCTCGGTTCCCTGTAACTGATTAATGAGCGCCATACCAGAGTCAACACCGAGCACAAATATAGCTGTAGCCAAAGCATCCGACAATTCGGCCGTTTTAGAAAAAACAGATACACTATTTATTCCCGAGGTGGGGTTTCCAGTACGGGGGTCTAGAATATGGGAATATTTTTTACCTTCAAAGGAGATATATTTATCGTAACTCTCAGAAGTTGCCACGGAGGATTCCAAAACCGGCAACCATGAAAAAATCTTGTCCTTCCCATGGGGATTAGCTATACCTATCAACCACTTCTCTCCTGTTGCCTTGGTCCCCCAAGTTGTTAGATCTCCCCCTGCATTGATTACTCCTCCACGCACCTGCTTTTCTACCATTAGGGCTTTTGCCTTGTCGGCCGCATACCCCTTACCAATTGCTCCCAAACCAATCTTCATTCCTTTTAGTCGCAAGAATACGGTTTGTTGTTCTTCATTTAGGACCATCTTCATGTACCCTACCTTGGCTACAGATTTTTTTAACTGATCTTTAGTAGGCCTATACTTCATACTGCCGTCAAATTTCCAAATATTGTCCATCCCGGCAAATGTGATATCGAAGGCTCCATTAGTTATCTCGGATATCTGATTGGCACGCCCAATAAGCTTAAAAACCTCCATACTTACTTTTACCGGTCTAATACCGGCATACTTGTTCACTCGGGAGATTTCGGACTCCTCATCCCAGGAAGATATTGTCTTTTCTATTCTTTTTATTTCAGAAACCGCTTCCTCAATATTTATATAACCTATTTCTTCATTGTCTGCCACTACGCTAATATCAAAACTATCGCCCATTAAATGTACGGTCCGCTGAACGGTAACATACTTCTTTTCTTGGGCAGATCCCGCAAGAACTGTAAAAAACCAAAATAGGAACACTAACAGCCTCACCTTATTTCCGATTTAATATTAAATTAGTTGTTCTTAGTTTAAAAACAATCAATTGAAATACATTGAGTTTTTCTTCATTAAAGGCATTGCCCATCACTACTGTACCGAAAGATGACACCCATAAAATCAAAAAAAGCATGTCCTTATCTGCAATTGAACTGAAAAAATACAGCAAGACACTGCAGTGAGGTACAAATAAAGAAATTGAAGGATAATTCATATTTCAGAACAACTTTAATGGGTAGATTATTCAAATACTCTAAGAATCTGTCCGTTCAACTCTGTTTTAAATATTTTCAGAGGTTTGGCAGGAGAATTGCCAATCTGATTTAATGGGGTTCCATCTTGGTCGAATCGAGAATTATGCACAGAACACTCAAATATACCTCCATCTTCGCTCTGAAACCGCACTTGATCATACCCCTCATGACTACAAATCTGACTCGCTGCCACAAAATTACCTTCGAGATTTTTCACCACCACAACGTCGTTTTTTAAAATAAAATCCCCGTTGTTCTTCAATTTGGCCCCTTCTTCCGAGTTAAGATCAATGGTAAAGTCCACACCTGATGGCACCTCTTTAATATCACCATCCCCTTTATCTTTTGAACAGCCACCTACACAGGGAAATACCAACGCAAATGCCGCTCCGCTACCTAGCGTCCTTAAAAACTGCTTTCTTTCCATTATGAAGACTTTTAATAGAACAACGCAGAAAAAAGGGTAATCGTATACCTTAATATATAAAGGTCCCAAACTCACTCTTAATTGTGAGTTTTTTAACATCACTCTCTTCTACCCTTCCTACAATTTGGGCAGGCACGCCAAAACTTTCGGAAATAGCGATAAGATCATTGGCAACAGAAGGCTTTACGTAGAGCTCCAACCTATGTCCACAGTTGAATACTTGGTACATTTCTTTCCAATCGGTCCCAGACTGCTCCTGAATTAATTTAAACAATGGCGGAACAGGGAATAGCTTATCCTTTACCACATGGAGGTTATCTATAAAGTGAAGTATTTTGGTTTGGGCTCCCCCACTACAATGAACCATTCCATGAATATCCTTACTACTGTACTGTCCCAATATTTTCTTTATGATAGGGGCATAGGTCCTTGTGGGCGACAACACCAATTTACCAGCATCCAAGGGTGAATTGGGCACCTCATCGGTCAACTTGACCTTACCGGAATATACCAGATCTTCCGGAACGGCGGCATCATAACTTTCAGGATATTTTTTTGCCAAATATTTTGCAAACACATCGTGCCGGGCAGAGGTAAGTCCGTTACTGCCCATCCCTCCATTATATTCTTTCTCGTAGCTTGCCCGACCAAAGGAAGACAGACCAACAATGACATCACCGGCCGCTATATTTGCATTATCAATAACATCAGTTCTCTTTAGTCTGGCCGTTACCGTGGAATCTACTATAATAGTACGTACCAGGTCGCCAACATCTGCCGTTTCACCTCCAGTAGACCTAATGGTAATGCCGTGTTTTTCCAAATCGGAAATCAACTCCTCAGTGCCATTTATTATTGCTGAAATTACCTCTCCGGGTATTAAATTTTTATTCCTACCAATAGTAGAGGACAACATAATATTATTGGTTGCCCCAACACATATCAAATCGTCAACATTCATAATGAGGGCATCCTGTGCAATCCCTTTCCATACCGAAACATCCCCGGTCTCCTTCCAATACATATAGGCCAATGAGGATTTGGTCCCTGCCCC
>JBFHGV010000485.1:0-3499 GCA_041582955.1 Arenibacter sp. | reverse complement strand
GGTAAGAATAGACATTATTTACTTTATACAGCTCTCTACTCTACTCATTGCTTCTGCTCCCCGTTTATTCCAAAGCAAAAAAACGACAGCATCATAACATCTTGTGATGCATGACACTGCCGTTTTATTATCCAAGCCTTGGCCCAGGACGGTAATACTATTATTATACCCTCACCTGTCCTTCGCCAAAAACGTAATATTTATTGGTTACCAGTTGTTCCAAGCCCAATGGCCCTCTATGGTGCAACTTATCTGTACTAATGGCAAGCTCTGCGCCAACGCCCATTTGTCCTCCATCCGTAAAACGCGTAGAGGCATTATGGTACACTGCAGCACTATCTACCTGATCCATAAATTCCAATGCCAGCTCGTTGTCACGGGTCATAATGGTAGCCGAATGCCCTCCAGAATAGGTATTTATCTTTTGAACTGCATCATTGAGATCCTCTGCAGCACCTACTACACA
Organism: Arenibacter sp.; assembly: GCA_041582955.1. Classification (GTDB taxonomy): domain Bacteria; phylum Bacteroidota; class Bacteroidia; order Flavobacteriales; family Flavobacteriaceae; genus Arenibacter. The sequence goes on along the minus strand of JBFHGV010000485.1, from coordinate 3,033 downwards.
CTTCATAGCAAGAAATTCTTCGTACCAAATGGCATCGTCTTCTATAACAGCGCAATTAGTCAACACTTCAGCAACCTTGTTATCTACCAAAACTGTGACCCCCTTATCTTTGAGGATACTTTGCAGTTCCTTTAACTTGGCCGGATAGTCTTCTATATTAACATCTACAAGAATTTTATCCAAGGCGTTACAAGCAGATATTTTATCGGTCTTGGCATTAAGAATAACTTCCAAGCTCTGTGCCCAATCTGCATCTTTTGCAACATAAAGGAAATTATTTCCACGACCACTGACCAAAACGGCACATTTTGCATGTTCTTTAACAAATGCGATGAGGCGTTCCCCTCCACGTGGTACGATCAGGTCCAATTTTTCCGTTGGATTTCTCAAAAATTCCTGTGTTTCCTGCCTATTCATATGCATAAGCCTGATCCAACTACTATCCAGATCGTTTTCCTCTAGGGCCTGATGCCAGCAAGATTCCAGGATAAGGTTACTATGAATAGCCTCCTTACCTCCTTTCAACAATATCTTGTTGTTGGCCTTGAACGCCAAAACGGCTGCTTCAATGGTTACATCTGGTCTTGACTCATAAATAATCATTATTGTACCAAATGGGGCTGTTTTATTTTCAATTTTTAGCCCATTTTCCAAAGCCTTATTAGACTTTATCTTGCCTACGGGGTCATCCTGTACCATAACCTCTTGAATAGAGGCTATCATACCATCTACCTTTTTTTCATCAACTATAAGTCGGTCGTACATGGCACGATCTTCCTTATCAAAAAGGTCGAGATCCTTTTTATTTGCTGCTATGATCTCTGATTTTTTGCTATCCAAAATACGCATCATGGATTGCAGCACTTTATTTTTTGTTTCTGTATTTAATAACTTCATTCGTTTCTTTTCTTTTTGTTACTGCGCTTTAAACCGAAATCATGGTACCAACGCTTTTCCCTTCCACAATGTCCAATATAACCCGTTTTCTTTTTCCATTGGCAATAAAGGTCGGGATATTCTTGGAAGCGGTCTGTTTGGCAATATTTAATTTAGAGCCCATTCCACCTCTACCTTCGGCTTCCCCTTTGTTTATGGTCTTAATATACTTCTCCACGTTCTGATCTACGCTAACGTTCTTTATCACTTCGGTATCCTTATCTTCTGGATGCCCGGTATAGAGTCCGTCCGTATCGGTCAGTATAATCAATTTATCGGCTTGGGTAAGTTCGGCTACCAGACTGGCCAACTCATCATTATCCGAAAACATGGACTGTGTTAGGGAAACCGCATCATCTTCGTTGGCAATGGGCACTACGCCCTCGGCCAACAGTCCTTCATAACAGTTTATCATATTATCGCGATGACTACCTGGGTTAAAGTCGCGCTTAGTGGCCAATACCTGTGCACATTTCATTCCATAATCCTGAAATATATTATAGTAATGGCGCATCATCCTAGGCTGACCAATGGCAGAAAACACCTGTCGCCTTGTGGCCTTATCCTCAATATGACACTCTCCCATCACTTCCATTCCGGCAATAACCGATCCGGATGAGACCAAAACGGACATAATATTTCGTTCGTACAATTCGGCTATTTGCTGTACCAAATGATCCAGGACAGGCTTTACTATCCTGTTGTCCTTATTGGTCATAACATTGGTACCTACTTTTATAACTACTCTTTGTTTATACATCTCCTATTTTTCTTTACCTAATTCAACAGCTCTGTTAAATGCGGAGTAGGCTGCTTCTTTTATCAGCTCCTTTACATTATTATCCTCCATGGAATCCAAAGCGGCCCTAGTGGTTCCTCCTTTGGAAGCCACTCTGTCCATCCAAGAATTGGGCGAAAGATCGGATTGATTAAATAAGTCTACCGCCCCTTCAAAAGTTCTGCTTACCAAAACCTTACTGTCATTGGAAGAGAAGCCCATTTTTAGAGCTGCTTCCATCATACTTTGCATAAAATAAAACACATAGGCCGGTCCACTACCGGAAATTCCTGTAGAGGCATCGATAAACTTTTCAGAGCTTACCAAAATAGACCTACCTGTTGTATCCAATAAATTCTCAATAGTCAATAATTCTATCCTAGACACCTCATCGGAGGCGGTGTAGGAAGTAACCCCCTTACCTATTTGTGCTGGCAAGTTTGGCATGGCCCTTACCACTTTAGGAATTCCTAGGCCATCTTGCATGGTTTTTATAGTTACCCCTGCCATAATGGAAATAATGATTTGACCATCATTGACCAGGCTCCTCATCTTTTTAAATAGTTCCTCGCTGTGATAAGGCTTTACAGCAATAAAAATTAAATCTGCCTTGGGCACACAATCTTCTAAATTTTCATGTACTTCAAAATGTGAAATCTTTTTTAAGGACGTTGTTTTTTCATGGGAACTATCCAGAATCATTAAATTTCTTTTTTTAAGAAGTTTTGATTTTGACATAGACTCCGCATAGGTTAATCCCATGTTCCCCGCCCCAATTACTAATACTTTCATGTAAAATTTTTAGTTAAACTTAATTTACGCTCCATAATGCTCAAAAATGATGCAAAATGCAAGATTTAACTATAGAGTTTAACTGTTGCTATTGCTTTAACATAGGCAAAACCTATATTGCCCCCAAAAGCACTACTATACCTAAGATACAAAAAAAAGGGAACGTTTAAAAATAAACAGGAAATACTCTCGAAAGAAACCCAGACCCCATAAAGCACTGACAAATTATTAATAATCAACAGCTAACATACAATTATGACAGGTAGTCTGTCATATTTAGGTACGGATACATATAGACCATAGTAGAAATTGGGTAGTGCTCCGTTAAATTACAGGAAAAATCCTGTAGGTCTTAAACTATTGTGCCAAACAGCAATCTTCCCTTAATGTAAAAAGTAAATTTTTAACATAACGGCGTCCTCATTGAACTCATTGGACACCCCATGAGGGATAGAACCATCAAAATAAAGCAAATCACCCTTTACCAAAGTCACCTTATCCTTTTTCAACAAGTAATTTACTTTTCC
>JBFHGV010000484.1:0-3500 GCA_041582955.1 Arenibacter sp. | reverse complement strand
TTATCCTTGCCGATGAAATAAACCGTACCCCTCCCAAGACGCAAGCGGCCCTATTGGAGGCCATGCAGGAACGGGCCGTAACCATAGCCGGCAGCCAATATAAGTTGGATAGACCGTATTTTGTGTTGGCCACCCAGAACCCTATAGAGCAGGAAGGAACCTATCCTTTGCCAGAAGCACAATTGGATCGTTTTATGTTTGCCATAGAACTAAAGTATCCCTCCATAGCGGAAGAGATACAGGTGGTAAAGGAAACCACTTCTGATTCCAAACCAAAAATAGAGTCGTTGTTTACCCCTCAGGAAATTTTGGATATCCAGCACTTGGTAAGAAGGATCCCTGTGCCCGATAATGTGGTGGAATATGCAGTGAAATTAGTAAATAGTACTAGGCCCAACCAGCCAGGGGCATCAGATTTTGTAAGACAGTTCGTAGATTGGGGGGCAGGCCCCAGGGCATCGCAGAATTTAATTTTGGCCGCAAAGGCCAATGCGGCATTAAACGAAAAATTCTCTCCGGATATAGAAGATGTTAAGTGGGTATCTACTGGCATACTAAGACATCGTATCATAAAAAACTACAAGGCCGAGGCAGAAGGGATCAGTGAGGAGGATATTATCCGTAAGCTGCTGTAGTAATGATGATAGGTTTGTAAAACGAGTGGTTTGGCCCGGCAATAATTATTAAAAATTGTTGCATTTTCTATCCTCTAAAGCCCTTGTTGTTTTTAATTGCTCAAAATTGGAGTATTCTTGGTTGAAAAGTTTTAAAAACGTAAGGTATTTTCTTAATTTTGGTGAATTACTTTAACTTAAACTATTTAGATAATGGCATTCGATATTGACATGATTAAAAAGGTGTATGCTAATATGACGGAGCGCGTTGATAAGGCACGTGAAATTGTTGGCAAACCTCTCACGCTTTCAGAGAAAATTTTGTATTCACACCTTTGGGATGGTAACCCTAGTAAGGCATTTGGTAGAGGTAAGGATTATGTTGATTTTGCACCGGATCGAATCGCTTGTCAAGATGCTACCGCGCAAATGGCATTGTTGCAGTTCATGCAGGCAGGTAAGCCAAAAGTGGCCGTACCAACAACGGTTCATTGTGATCACCTTATACAGGCCAAAAGTGGGGCTACGGCCGATTTAAAAGTGGCCAATACTACCAGCGCCGAGGTGTTTAACTTTTTGGAATCGGTATCCAATAAATATGGAATCGGATTTTGGAAACCTGGTGCAGGAATTATTCACCAAGTAGTTCTTGAAAATTATGCCTTCCCTGGAGGGATGATGATAGGAACGGATTCGCATACTGTAAATGCCGGGGGACTAGGGATGGTTGCCATTGGTGTTGGAGGTGCCGATGCTGTGGATGTTATGGCCGGTATGGCTTGGGAACTAAAGTTTCCAAAATTGATAGGTGTAAAATTGACCGGAAATATTTCTGGTTGGACATCCGCAAAGGATGTTATCTTAAAAGTAGCCGGAATACTGACCGTTAAAGGGGGTACCGGAGCTATTATAGAATATTTTGGGGAAGGGGCCAAAAACCTTTCCTGTACCGGTAAAGGTACTATCTGTAATATGGGTGCTGAAGTAGGAGCTACTACCTCTACCTTTGGCTATGATGCTTCCATGGAAAGATATTTAAGGGCTACGGATAGAAATGATGTGGCGGATGCCGCTAATGAGGTTAAGGACTATTTAACTGCAGATCCAGAGGTATATGCCAACCCTGAAAAGTATTTTGATGAAATAATAGAAATAGATTTAGACACGCTAAGACCACATTTAAACGGTCCTTTTACCCCTGATTTGGCTACACCTGTAGGGGATTTGGGAGAGAAGGCCAAAACCAATGGTTGGCCTTTAAAGGTAGATTGGGGACTTATTGGTTCCTGTACCAATTCCTCATACGAGGATTTAACGCGTGCAGCCTCCATTGCAAAACAGGCCGTGGATAAAAAGATTAAACCTAAATCCGATTTCGGTATCAATCCAGGATCGGAGCAGATTAGATTTACGGCTGAACGGGACGGCTTGTTGGAGATTTTTGAAAATTTGGGGGCTACGGTATTTACCAATGCCTGTGGACCATGTATTGGCCAATGGGATAGAAGTGATCTCAAGGGAGAGGAAAAGAATACCATAGTTCATTCGTTTAACCGAAACTTCTCCAAAAGAGCAGATGGTAATCCCAATACCCATGCATTTGTAGGTTCGCCAGAAATGGTAGCTGCTATAGCCATATCAGGGAGGTTGGATTTTGACCCCATGAACGACACCTTGATCAATGAAGATGGTCAAGAAGTGAAATTGGACGAGCCCTTGGGTATAGAATTGCCTCCAAAAGGATTTGAGGTGGAAGACGCTGGTTACCTAGCGCCCATGGAAGACGGTTCAGGAGTAGAGGTTAAGGTAGATTTAAAATCGGAACGTTTACAATTATTGGATCCTTTTGTGCCTATTCAGCCAGAAAACCTGCAAGGGGCCAAATTATTGATCAAGGCCTTTGGAAAATGTACAACAGACCATATTTCCATGGCCGGACCTTGGTTGCGTTTTAGAGGACACTTGGACAATATAGCCAACAATACCCTAATTGGGGCCGTAAACGCCTTTAATAAGAAGACCAATTTTGTTAAGAATCAGCTTACAGGAGAATACATGGGTGTGCCAGATGCACAAAGGGCATACAAAGCTGCAGGTATAAAAACGGTAGTTGTAGGTGATCACAACTATGGTGAAGGTTCTTCCAGAGAGCACGCCGCCATGCAACCTAGGCACTTGGGTGTCGCTGTTGTTATAGTGAAATCCTTTGCCCGTATACACGAAACAAACCTTAAAAAACAAGGTATGTTGGGTCTTACTTTTGCCAATGAAAGCGATTATGACCTAATACAGGAGGATGATACCTTTAACTTTGTAGACATAAAGGATTTTGCTCCTGAAAAACAAATTACCTTAGAACTGGTACATGCCGATGGTAGCAAGGACACTATTATGCTAAACCATACCTATAACCAATCCCAGATAGATTGGTTTAAGGAGGGCTCTGCACTAAATGTTATAAAAAGAGAGAACGCAGCCTAATAGATTGTTATAAATACTTAATAAAAACTCCTGATAATCATCAGGAGTTTTTTAGTTTTGACCAAAGGATAAATTAAATGAAAATTCGAAAAAAAACTGTTTTGAATATTGCCGTAATGGCCTTAATTCTATCTTTTTTTGTAACGCCTTTGGGCGACTATAGTAAAGTTTTATTAAATAAATGGTTTTCTTTTTCCCCTGAAGTGACCAAGGAAATAAATCGAGGTCAAATTGGTAGTTATGATTGGAAACTAAAAGATGAAAACTGGGATTTCTTCAATTTTAATAGGTCTAAGGGTCGGGTTGTATTTATCAATTTCTGGAGGTCCTGGAATATACAGAGCGTTGCGGAGGTTGCAAGTATCCAGAAGTTTTATGACGCCTATAAGGGTAAGATAGATTTCT
>JBFHGV010000483.1:0-3506 GCA_041582955.1 Arenibacter sp. | reverse complement strand
TTGAAAATGCTCAGCAACATTTTTACCAAATTGGGCGATACCCTCAGCAACCCTAAAACCGTTCTGGCCTGGGTAATGAGCTATATAAATGCTCCTGTATATCTGATAAGTTTCATTGTTCCCATCCGCGAATCGGGCTCAATGCTTCCACAAATTGTAATTGCAAGTTATATCCGTACCAAAAGTAAACGCAAATGGGTATATGTAATTGGGGCTGTACTGCAATGTGCATCCATGATTGGCATTGGTTATGTTTCCTTAACAACTGAAGGGGTATTGGCCGGTTGGTTGGTTATCCTTTTTCTGGTCACTTTTAGCCTCTCCAGGGGATTGTGTTCTGTGGCCTCCAAAGACGTACTGGGTAAAACCATCCCTAAGACACGTAGGGGCAGATTAAAGGGATATACTGTTGCCGTATCGGGAATTCTGGTACTGATTGCTGGTGTGTATATGCTGTACAAGTCCAAAACGGATACCAGTATCCTCTTCTATAGCTACCTAATATTTTTCGCCAGTGGCATGTGGTTATTGTCGGCTTTTATCTACTCCCTAGTCCATGAATTACCAGGGGAAACCTCTGGTGGCAGAAGTGGGTGGAAAGAAGCGTTAAAGCGTATGGATATAGTGCGTTCCGATAGCCATTTTAGGCAGTTCATCATTGCACGTTCTCTCTTATTGTGTTCCGCTTTAACAGCTCCTTTTTATGTATTATTGGCCCAAACCTATCTTGGAAAAGAGAGCTACCTCCTGGGGCTATTCATTATAGCAAACGGACTCGCCTCTATTATCAGTGCACCCTTTTGGGGCAAAATGGCAGATAAGTCCAGCAGAAATGTAATGGTTATTGCTGCCATAATAGCCTCACTTCTGGGAATAATAATGTTTATTCTTATCAGCTATGTACCCTGGGCCCGAAACGGGTATTGGTTATATCCTATTGCTTTTTTTGTTCTAGGTGTTGCCCATAGTGGGGTCCGTATGGGCCGAAAAACATATATAGTGGATATGGCCGGCGGAAATAAGCGGACAGATTACGTAGCCGTAAGCAACACCATAATAGGATTTATCCTGCTGATTACGGGAGGTATCAGTGCCGTTGCAGCAGCCATCTCCACAGAAGGTATCATTTTGGTACTCTCCCTTTTTGGGGTGGCCGGTGCCTACGTTAGTTCCCTATTGCCCAATGTGGAATAAACACGGGCGTTTCTCAGGGTAGGCCATTATAGGGACGATTATTTCTCTAGCTCATAGCTAAGCAGTCGCAGAGCGTTGAGCACTACCAAAAGGGTAGAGCCCTCATGAATGGCCACTGCCACCCCAATTTTGGCAAACCCCATTAAGGTAGCAGGTATTAAAAAAGCTACTATGCCCATACTTATCCAAAGGTTTTGCTTTATGATTGCCTTGGATTGTCTGCTTAGGCCAATTACAAAAGGGAGGCTTTCTATTTTATCGGACATTAGGGCCACATCTGCGGCTTCCAAGGCCACATCACTACCTGCGGCCCCCATAGCAATCCCCACCGTGCTGCTGGCCATGGCAGGGGCGTCGTTAACGCCATCGCCCACCATGGCTATTTTGCTTTCTCTTTCTTTTAGTTTCTGCACAACCTCTACCTTGTCTTCGGGAAGTAAATTGCCCAAAGCTTCTGTAAGTCCAATTTGACGTGCTATGGAATTGGCAACCCCTTGGTGGTCCCCTGTCAACATTATCATTTTGTTAATTCCTAGTCCCCTCAATTGTTCCAAGGTAGCTGCCGCAGCTTTTCGGGGGGTATCCATGACACTTAACAAACCCATTAAATTATTACGGTACCCAACCAGCATCACGGTATGTCCGTCTTCCAACAGTGCTTCCATTCTTTGCACTGTATCCTCATCAATATGTATTCCGGCACCCTGTATCAATTGAGGATTCCCTATATGCACTTTGCCTCCTTTGTATAGGGCCTCTACCCCCTTTCCCTGAACCACCTTTAATTGAGAGGATAGTTGCCTCCTTTCTACCCCGTAATCCTCTACGAGGTCCTTGGAAATAGCCTTGGCCAAGGGGTGGGCACTTAAGCTTTCCACATCCAAGACAAGCTCAAGAAACTCTTTTTTGTTAAAACCGTTCATAGAATGTGCATTGGTAAGCCTGGGCTTTCCTTCGGTCAGAGTCCCAGTTTTGTCAAAGGCAATAGTACTTAAACTACCCAACTCTTCCAAAGCGAGCCCCCCTTTTATAAGCACCCCCTTTTTGGCCGCCCTAGCTATGGCACTCAGCACTGCGCTAGGTGTAGAGATTGCCAAGGCACATGGACTGGCAGCAACCAATACCGTTATGGCCCTATATAAACTTTCCCTTGGGGTTTCATCCAGAAAAACATAGGAAAAGCATAGACCAAGAACCAATATAACAACACTGGGGACAAACCATTTTTCAAATCTTTTGGTAAGGCGTTGCGTGGGCGACTTTTTGGTTTCTACCGCACTCACCATTTTTATCAGGCGTGAAATGGTAGCATCTTCATTGAGTTTTAAGACTTTGACCTCCAGTAAGTCGTTCCCATTAATAGTCCCCATATAAACACTGTGCTCCGGGTCTATTTCCTCAAAATTGGATATTGGGGTGTTTGGAGGAAGGGCGGTTTTGTCTATGGGTATACTTTCCCCTGTAATAGGAGCTTGGTTTACACTACTACTACCTTTTACAATAACCCCATCGGCAGCAAGCTTACTATTGGGCCTGACAATAATAACATCGTTCAACTTTAATTTCTCTACCGGGATTTCCCGAATATCATGCCCATCTTTTAACAAAGCGGTTTTTGGGGACAGCTCGCCCAATGCTTTGATAGATTTTCTGGCCATGCCCATGGCGTAATGTTCCAAAGAATGCCCCAAACTAAACAAGAACAACAAAAGCGCTCCCTCTCCCCAACTATCAATAAAAGCGGCACCTATAGCCGCAACTATCATTAAAAAATCAATTTCGAACTCACCTTGTCCTATTTTTTCCACTGCTTCAAGTAGAGCATAAAATCCTCCGAAAAAATAGGCTGCTATATAGCTGATCAAGGCTGCCCATTCCGGAACTTCGGACTGCATATGCAGAATAAGCCCTATAAAGAAGAAAAAACCACTTAAAATAGAAAAATAAAGTTCCGTGTTATTGCCAAAAATACCGCCATGCGCATGATTATGAGCGTGATTATTTACATTACTGTGTTGCTTGGTATTGGACATTAATCGTTGTTTTGAAACAAAATTACCATTAATGTCCGTGCAATGGTTGTGCATTTAGGCACTACAATTATCGCAAATCCCTTTTATGAGCATATTGATATCTTCGGGCACAAATCCACCCGGGAGATTAATTTGTGGTATCCTATGCTCCGTTAAACAGATAGTTTCATTGCAACGGGTACAATGAAAATGTAAATGAAGATCCGAGTGTTTTTCCGCTTGATGTTCATGTTGGCATAAGGCATATTTTGGAATTCCCGTTCCATCATCTATTTGATG
>JBFHGV010000482.1:0-3507 GCA_041582955.1 Arenibacter sp. | reverse complement strand
CGGGTAAGGTCCCAAATACTGTCATCTGCCTCCACATCCTGGGATATACCCGCTGCCAATTGGTAATCCTTCTCTGCTTCCTCCTTAATAACGTCTACAATATCGTCTATGGTAATACGGCCTACCAATCTGCCTATCTCGTCTACCACCGGAATGGCTTCCAAATCATATTTAGACATGATCCTGGCCACTTCCTCTGGCTTTTCGTTTACATTTACGGCATCTACCTTGGGAATATACACCTCACTGATATGGGTCTTGGTAGAGGTGGTAAGCAAATCTTTTAGGGACAAGCGCCCTTTTAGTTTGCCTTCATCGTCTATAACATAAATGGAGTGCACCCTGGTAACGTTCTCTGCCTGAGCCCTCATTTCCTTGACACAGGTTAGCACGTTCCAATTTTCATTGACCTTTACCAGCTCCTTTGCCATGAGTCCACCTGCAGAATTCTCATCATAGCGCAACAGGTCTACAATATCCTTGGCATGCTCCCTATCTTCCAATTCCGAGATAACCTCCTGGACCATTTCTTTGGGAAGCTCCCCAATAATATCGGCGGCATCATCGGTATCCAGTTCATCCAATTCCCCGGCAATTTCCTTTGCCGAGAGATTGCCCAAAATGGCTTCCCGCACATCCTCGTCCAGTTCGGTAAGGGTGTCCGATGTTTTTTCGCTATCAATAAGCTTAATCAGATAGGTAGCACTGTCCTCATCCAATTCGTTGATAATCTCCGCAACATCGGCATAATGCACCTCGGCCAACATAGACGCCAAAGTAGCATCTTGCTGGTTTTCTATTAGCAGCTCTATCTCTGCCAATAATTCTTCGGTGAGTTTTAATGGTATCATTAGCAATCTTCTGGGTCAACGAAATGAAGTCCGCAACGCTCAATTGCTCCGGACGCAGGCCAAATATAGCATCTTCTTTGAGAACATCTGAAAGATTAAAGGTTTTTAAACTGTTACGAATGGTCTTTCTGCGCTGGTTAAAAGCTGCCTTGACCACCTTTTTAAACAATACTTCATCTACATCCAGGGCATAGGGTTCCTTTCTGGTGAGTCGCAATACCCCGGAATGTACCTTAGGTGGCGGATCAAATACTTGGGGCGATACCGTGAACAGGTATTCGGCATCATAAAAGGCCTGTACCAGTACAGAGAGTATACCGTAGGCCTTACTCCCTTCCTTTTCACAAATCCTTTCGGCCACCTCCTTTTGGAACATCCCGGTAAATTCCGGTATTTGGCTCTTAAACTCCAACATCTTAAAGACAATCTGTGTAGATATATTATAGGGGAAATTCCCGGTAATGGCAAATTGCTCCTCCCCAAACAGGCTCCATAGGTCATACTTTAGAAAATCGGCCTCCAGCACCTTAAATTCCCCTTTGCGATGCATTACCTTGTTGTACTCCAAGGGGAAACTGTGGTTGAGGTAAATAATAGATTCCTCATCCAAATCCATGGCCACTAGATCTATATCCTTTTCCAACAGGTATTTGGTAAGCACCCCCGTACCAGGCCCAATCTCTATAACGTTACGGTACCCTTTTAGGGATAAGGTCTCCCCTATTTGTTTGGCAACGGACTCGTCCTTTAAAAAATGTTGGCCCAAGTGCTTTTTGGCCTTTACGGGACTGTCTTCCTGCCAAGGCTTGTTGGACTTGTCCTTTTTTGAATAAAATGATTTTTTATTTTTCTTGCTCATACTCCTACCCAATAAAGTAATGGATTAATGTTCACTTACAATGGCCAATTCTGTTCTAAAATCAACAAATTTTCCGGCAAAGAGGTCCATCACTTTTTTATGGAGTCGGTCCGCATCCTCCTGGTAATACTTCTGTAGGGATTCCTTGGAATTGGCAGTGTATTGCACAGAATAGGTAAGTCCACCCATCTCCTCTTCTACCAAGACCTGTGTCATTAAGGCCTTGGAAAATTTTCCGGTATCCAGCATCTCCGGAATATGGGTCTTCTTCATCCAAGCCAACCATTCTTCCTTAATTGATTCTTCTATATTTATGGTAACATTATAGATATACATATCTTTCTTTTGGTACCCTTAGCGGGTAATTGAACATTATTTAATACGGGCCATATGGCCCTGTAGTTTAGTTGATACTATCGCCCCTAAGCCGCCTAAAATTCCTCCTGGCCTGTGGAAAATAGTAACTATCCTGGTAATTATATATGATTTTCTCGTAATGGGCCTTGGCCTTATCGGGCTGGTCCAGGACATTCCGATATAATTCTGCCAAGGCAAAATTGGCATCGTCGGCCAAAATATCATTAGGATAGAAGGTGACTATTTTAAGATAGTTGAACTCCGCTTTTTCATAATCCTTTAATTGGATCAAGATTTCGGCCTGTTTTAGCAATGCCTCGTCCTCTATTTTCTCTCCTTTGTGATGTTGAAGAATATCTTCCAAGAGCTCTACCGCCTCTTTTTTCTTGTTTTGATAGGCCAGGAAATCGGCACGGGCGTATTTCTTGAGTGCCGTTTGTGTAGAGTCTTCCAGGGAATTGTCTGAAATTAACAGACTCAGTTGCATGGCATCATTGGCAATTAATTGGGAGGTAGACCCCCTTAGGACCTTGAGCTGGGTAAGGGCCCAATCAAAATCGCCCTTATAAAAACTGGTCTGCGCCACTTTAAATCGGGCTTCCTGCCCCAGGACATCGTTCTGAAGGTCTTTCTGTATTTGCGAAAAATAAATCAGCGCCTGATTAAACCGCTGGTCATATACCAGTATATCGGCCAAGGTATTTTTAATGTATGACTTCCCATAATTGTTCAGGGGAAGCTCCAGGCACCTTTGCAATATTTCAATGCCCGGTTGGGGATTGTCCCTGTTAAAGGTTAAAAACTTGGCATAGGCAATTGGCAGTTGTAAAGTTTCCATTTCGTACCCATGGATGGTCATGAGTTCCTCAAAGGTATTGGCTACACGTTCCAATATCTTTTCATCCGGATCCTGCAGATCTATTTGGATAAGATGTAGTTTGGCATCCAAAACAACCACCTCATCGTCACTGTTCTGAGCTATATACCCATAAATATCCCTGGCAGTGGACAGGTCCTTATCGTCCAAGGTTATTTTACCCAGCCCCTGCAACCGCTGTAGGGCCATTTCACCACCACGTTTATAAATTGCCTTTTCTTGATTAAAGGCGCTTTTGTACTGCTTTTGCTGCACAAAAAGCCAACTCAACATTTGGTTCCAAAGGACATCTGGATTTTGCTGGGCATTCTGGAGTACAACTTTTTTAAATTTTACATTGTTCGGGTTGTCTGGCTCCGAGCTAATAAAATCACTTATATTCCTCAGCACATTGGCCTGGGACGCCCTGCCATCACTAATTAGGTTTAGATAGGATTGGTACATCCGCTCTATATCTCCCTGCTCCCCATAAATCCTGGCTTTTTGAAAATTATAATCCAGCCTGGGATTTTTTTCCATGGCTATACTGTAGGCTTTCAGGGCGTAGTCTAAGAGTGTATATT
>JBFHGV010000481.1:0-3526 GCA_041582955.1 Arenibacter sp. | reverse complement strand
TTATGCTGACCGCAAAAAATTCGGAAGAGACCAAAATAGAATGTTTAAGCCTAGGGGCCGCGGACTATATAGAAAAGCCCTTTAGTATAGAATTTGTAAAATGGAAGGTTAAAAATACCCTTCTAACCAGGAAGGAACTAAAAGCAAAATACAGCAAAATTATTACCTCGGCACCTTCTAATATTGAAGTGGAATCCAATGATGAAAAGTTTATAAAAAAACTGATCCAAATTATTGAGGATTCTATGGAAGATAATCTACTCAGTGTGGAGTATCTAGCCTCGGAAGTTGGAATGAGCAGGGCCAACCTGTATAGAAAAGTACAAGCCATTGTAAACGACACTCCGGTTAACTTTATTAAACAAATACGGCTCAAAAGGGCTGCCCAATTATTAGAAAAAAACAATTTGTATATTTCTGAAGTAGCCTATATGTGTGGTTTCAACAACCAGAAATACTTTAGTAAATGTTTTAGCAAGGAATATGGAAAAAGTCCAAGAGAATACGCCAAACAATTTTCTGCCGAGAAAGTGGCACACCCCACCTAAAACCCAATTTTCTGCTTAAAAAAAAATGAAAATTATTTTTTCCCATTTACTATTGCCACCTTATTTTTAACACAAAGCCCATCATACCTTTTTAAGATAAATTTAATCCTGTACACCTTAGAACGCTAAACCCTTTTGCAAATTTCTTATACCATATGATACGTACAAAATACTTCCTCCTTATTATTGCATCCTCCTTGGTCACAGCCTTTCAATCCTGTAAGGCCCCAAAGGATAAACCAATAGACAAGTCACGCCCCAATATCGTACTGATCAATGTAGACGACCTAGGGTGGAAAGATCTGGGCTTTATGGGAAGTGATTATTACGAAACACCCAATCTGGATATTTTGGCCAAAGAAGGCATGGTATTTTACAATGCTTATGCCGGGGCCGCAAATTGTGCCCCCAGCAGGGCCTGCCTTCTTTCCGGGCTTAACACCCCCCGGCACGGTGTTTATACCGTAAGTCCATCGGACCGGGGCAACCCCAAGACCAGAAAACTGATCCCCATAAAAAACACGACGCATCTTAATGACAGCCTATACACGCTTCCCCAAATGTTAAAGTCGGCCGGATATATTACCGGTAGTTTTGGGAAATGGCATGTAGGAAACGACCCTAGAGAACAGGGCATAGATGTAAATGTAGGCGGGAGTGCCAGAGGTAACCCGGGATCGGGCGGTTACTTTTCCCCCTATAAAATAGACCATATTACCAATGGCCCAGATGGGGAGTATTTAACAGACCGACTTACCAATGAGGCCATTTCCTTTATAGAAAAACAAAGGGATACCACTTTTTTTCTGTACCTCCCCTTCTATACCGTACATACTCCAATTATGGGAAAGGAGGAACTGATTGCCAAATACAAGGACAAAAAGGGCTCCAATGGACAAAACAGACCCGACTATGCTGCCATGGTAGCATCCATGGATGAAAATGTGGGTAAATTACTTACTGCCATTAAGGAAATTGGATTGGAAAAAAATACCATGGTAATATTTACCTCAGATAATGGTGGTATTAGGGCCATTTCCGAACAAAACCCTCTGCGTGCAGGAAAAGGTTCTTACTATGAAGGAGGGATACGCGTTCCTATGCTTATTAAATGGCCTGGAAATATAAAGCCCAATTCAACCTCCATGGACCGTGTGGTTAATTTGGATATTTACCCCACCTTACAACAGATCGCAAATCCCAAGAAAAAAGCTACTCTATTGGATGGAACAGACCTTGCTCCCCTATTCAAAAATCAATCTACAGTTAAAAGGGACCTATTCTTTCACTTCCCTATATACCTTCAAAAATACAGTGGTTTACAGGATGGGGGCAGAGACCCCTTGTTCCGTACCCGTCCGGGATCCGTAATCATTTCGGGCGACTGGAAACTTCATGAGTATTTTGAGGATGGGACACTGGAATTATATAACTTACAATCAGATCCTGGTGAAGCCAACAATATTGCCGATCATCACCCAGATAAAACCAAGGAACTATATGGCAAACTTGTGGAATGGCGGAATAAAATGGATGCAGCGGTCCCAACCGTTAAAAACCCGGAATACGATGCCACTTTTGAACAAGCTAAGATCCGGCAACAGGGGGAACAGAAATAATATAGGCATCTTAGCCTGAAACCGTAATGACAGCACTCCTAAATTCATTGAACGGTAATTTCGTGTTGGGAAAATGAATCGCGAAATATGGGCATGTATTTATGGGCGTTTGCCACAAGAATAACTACAAGATCACTTTTTCCAACTACTTTAGAGAGTAAAATGGTAGCCTCGGTATATCCTTGTGCTTTTTCAATATATGCTGGTGAAACTCCGGCCTCCACCAATCCTGCCTTGAGCAAATCCGATATCTCACCTGGAAAGCGACCTCTCGCATACTTTTCCAGCTCATAGCATATGAAATGGTCAAAATGAGAGGCCAATACCACACCCAGTTCGGTATAGAGCCAGGAAGGGCGGTTACCCGGGGTGGTGTACATACAAACCTTTGATCCGGAAGAAAACTGCATAAGATCTAGACTTTGCATCAAAGCCGTGCAAGACGGTACAGAGGCTATAGTATCTAAAAGTATGGTCTGTGAATACCCCTGAATAAAATTTAAGTGTCCAGGTGAGTGCTCCAATGAGTTTTCAAACAACCGAAGTGCCCTTCCCACAGTCTTTAACGTAATGCCCATTCCTTCTGCAAGGGCTGCTGCCGCCAAGGCATTGGCAATGTTCTGAAAAAACACACCATTTCCAGCAGCGGGCAGATCACTGATATCAATAATCGTCACCTTCTTGTTCCTGTCCCAGCGCTCCAGACGCTTTGCTTTATCCATACCATTCAGGACATATGCTATACCTCCCTTATCTATATGACTTTTAACAAAAAAATTATCGGCCTTTAAAGAAAATAAAATAAGACGGTGAACGGGATACTTATTTATCATTCTAGTGCAAAGAACATCATCTGCGTTGAGTACCACGGCATCACGCGCGGCATTGATAACCCGTTGCTTTAGGTTTGCCATCTGTTCCACGGTCTCAATTCCGTCTATCCCTATTTGCTCACGGCCTACGTTTAAGAGTGCCGCTACATTACATCGGTCTCTATATAAACCAAGCTTTAGCAATCCGCCACGTGCCGTTTCCAAAACAGCAGCTGTTAAGGATGAATGGGCCAATACTATACGTGCCCCGTTATAGTCGGCGTAGTCAAACCTGTTTAAGTATTCACCATTGACCACCACCCCGTCTGTTGATGTATACCCCACAGTGTGGCCCGCCTTGGAAAGTATATGAGCCAGCATTCTAGTTGTTGTGGTTTTTCCCTTTGTCCCGGTTATCATGGCAATAGGTATCCTACGCCCAAATACCCGCCTTAAGGGGACTATGGCATATTTACGCAGCACCAACCTAATGGACCGTAAATACGGAACCAGTATGCGCCACGATGCATCCGTTAATTTTTTAATA
>JBFHGV010000480.1:0-3538 GCA_041582955.1 Arenibacter sp. | reverse complement strand
TTCAAGAGGATTGAATCCATCCTTTTAAAGGCTTTTGTTGATATGCCCAAGATGAAGCCCTCCCCTTTGAGCGGGCCACGTAAAGACCGCATATACGAATTGAGAAGTTATGAATCGCACACCTTGGCCAAGCACTGGAACAAGGTGGAGATGTTCAATAAGGGTGGGGAAGTAGCACTCTTTGACGATCTTGGTTTCAATGCAGTTTTCTACGGTGAGGTTCTTTCTGGTGCCACCATGCCCAACTTAATGTATATGACCACTTTTAAAGACCAAGCCAGTAGGGACGCCCATTGGAAATCTTTCTCCAATTCCCCGGTTTGGAGCAAATTAAAAATAGATCCCAATTACCAAAATAATGTATCCAAGAATGTTACCCGTTTTTACTACCCTACAGAATATTCCGATTATTGATTATATCCTTTAAAGCGTGGAATTCCTATTTTGGACTTGGCAAAAACCCCATGCCGCAGATGGCAAACTTTTAATACAAAAACAAAGGCCGTACAATAAGTTACGGCCTTTTAATTTATAGAAACCTCATACGTGCTTTACCCAGGGCAAGCCATACTACTAATGTTGGGCCAAAAAATACTCCACCATTTGTTTCTGCTCCTCTTCCAAATTCATAACAGGAAATGTTTTACCGGCCATTCTGTACCAATACCCAGCATTAAATTTGTCTCCCTCTTTTCTATGCAAGTAGGCATGGATCCAACTACCGTTGGTGTTATGCATATCCTGGGCAATATTATGGGAAGCCTCCCAATCCCCTTTTACGTCATACCACATGGCTTTTAAGGCATCAGACCAAGTAGCCAATGGGGAATCATAATCTAGGGTTTCACAAAAAGTTTCAAAGTTTTTTGGTGTAGACATGTTTCTTTAGTCGATTTTTTTGGTTAGGCTACGGTATTGGTCAATGTGCCAATAGCGTCTATGGTAATATTGATCTGGTCGCCATGTTCCAAGGTAAAAGAGTCTGGAGGTACTACCCCTGTTCCCGTCATCAATAGACTACCATAGGGAAAAGACATCTCTTTGTACAGATAATGAACAAGGTCTGTTAACTTTCTTTTTATCCGCCCTACTTCTGTCTCCCCTTCAAAAACCGTTTTGCCATTGCGGACTATGGTTATACCTATTTTAGATTCCAATGAAATAGGCTCCTTGCTAAGCCAAATACATGGCCCTACGGCGGCCGCCCCATCGTAACTCTTGGCCTGAGGCAGATACAACGGATTCTCCCCTTCTATATCCCTGGAACTCATATCATTTCCAATGGTATAGCCTATGATTTTGGCATTTGGTGAAATCACCAAGGTCAATTCCGGTTCGGGAACATTCCATTTGGAGTCCTTTCTTATCCTTACTTCCTGTTTATGCCCTACTGCACGTTCAGCGGTGCTTTTAAAGAACAGTTCTGGCCTTTCTGCATGATACACCCTATCGTAAAAATCGCCTCCCCCAGCATCTTTGGATTCTTCTATACGAGCCTCTCTACTACTGTAGTAAGTAACCCCGGAAGCCCAAATCTCTTGACGTCCAACAGGCGGCAACACCTCACTATTCAATAATGAATCGCTATTAGTTACGGGTTCCAGTTTAGAAATTAAATTCAATGTATTGTCATAAATATCATCATCCGTAATAAACGAATCCCAATCTTTGGTACTTAAATAATATTGGTTGTCATTTTCAATAAGAATACCTTGGTTGGTCTTATATGCTTTCATACTATATAAATTAAATTATCAAGCTTATTAGGGTTAAAATTATCATGGCAGAAAAGCCCAAAATAACAGTACCTAGACTGTGGGCCCGATACCCCTCACTAACTTTCATATCACTTAATTGGGTCACTACCCAAAAAAAGCTATCGTTGGCGTGGGACACCATAGCAGCCCCCGCTCCAATGGCTACCACTGCCATTGCCTTGGATACCTCAGTATCAAAGCCCATTACGGGCATTAAGGGTGCAATAATGGAAGCTGTGGTTATTATGGCTACTGTAGAGGAGCCCTGGGCCGTTTTTAACCCGGCCGCAATAAGAAAAGGCAACCAAATTCCCAAATTGCCATTGCTTACGTTCGCTTCCAGCAAACTACTGATATTGGAAGTTTGCAATACTTTTCCAAAAGCCCCTCCTGCCCCGGTTATTAAAATTATAATGGCAGCTGACTTAAGGGCCTCTCCTATCCACCCTGTAGTTCCCAACATCTCCTTATCCAATTTCCTAGGAAGGGTAAAAGACAATACCATCCCCAGCAATAAAGCTACCACAGGATTCCCAATAAAACCAATAGCCATCCTAAAGTAACCATCACCAAATGGTTGGGTAGGATATTCAGCAAAAGACCTTAAAACTATTAAAACCATGGGTACTATAATTGGAATAAAAGATTTGAGGACCGACGGAGCCTGTTCTAATTGAGCATTGATCTCTTCCTGTGTTATCTTGGGCGCTGGATCTATAAAAATTTTGGCCCCAATTTTCTTGGCAAAGAAAATACAGACAAACAAGGCAGGAATACTGCTAAGCAATCCAAAAAGGATGACCTGTCCTAAATCCGCACCTACTATTCCGGCTGCAGCAATAGGCCCCGGAGTTGGGGGCACCATGGTATGGGCCGCCATCAGCCCTAACGATAAAGCTACTGCCGTACCCCCCAAGGATAATTTTGCCTTCTTCGTCAATGCCCTGTTCAATGGGGATACAATAATAAAACCACTATCGGCAAAAACAGGAATGGACACAAAATACCCAATAAACCCCATTGCCATATGAACGCGTTTGGGGCCTATGACACGTAAAACCAAATTGGCCAAGGCATAGGCCCCGCCAGATTTCTCCAAGAAGGTGCCAATAATTAAACCCGCAATAATAATGATTCCCACTCCACCAACAGTCCCCCCAAATCCATCATTGATTGTTGTGATCAATTCATCCAATGGAAGTCCAGAAAAAATCCCGAACAACAAACAGGCTGCCAATAAGGACAGGAAAGGATGTAGCTTAAAGCGTGTAGAAGCAACAATAATGAACACAATACATATAAGGAGAAGCAGTATGGTATACATATGGCTATTTGGTGCTACACTTATTAAACTTCATAACTTCCCTTTTATGATCTCTGCTAGATGTTGATTATTTTTATTTTCCTAGGGATCAAGCTAAAGCATTCCCATAAAATCGTTCTCAGAAATAATGGGTACTCCCAAAGTTTCGGCCTTTGTCCGTTTACTGGGGCCCATTTTGTCTCCCGCTACAAGATAAGAAGTTTTTGAAGAAATACTAGAACCTACCTTTCCTCCATTATCCTCAATCATTTTTTTTAGCTCGCTTCTGCTCAGCTTTTCAAAAACACCCGAAACCACAAAGGTCTGTCCCTTAAAAATGTCTGTTTGGTTCTGAAGTAGGTCGGCCGACAGTTCAAACTGAAGACCGTACTGTTTTAGCCTCGAAATAATTTCCAGGTTTACCTCGTTGCCAAAAAAGGCAACTACACTTTCGGCAATACGCTGGCCAATTTCGTCT
>JBFHGV010000479.1:0-3541 GCA_041582955.1 Arenibacter sp. | reverse complement strand
GTTTCATCGGCATGGGAATCGATCACCAAAATATCGGCATCAAATTCCAATTCTTCCATCAATTCGGAAATCACCACCTTGTTCCCCAAAAGAATAGGAATGGCTATCCCCTCCTCATAGGCGATCTGGGCAGCCTTGAGCACATCTAAATGATCGGCCTCGGCATACACAATCTTCTTTGGGTTCATTCTTGCCCTATCGTGGAGCAGACGAACAATCTTATTGTCATTTCCTGAGCGCTGAAGGAGTTCCTCCCGGTATTTATCCCAGTCTTCTATGGGCATTTTTGCCACACCACTTTCCATGGCCGCCTTGGCTACGGCAGGTGGAATTTCGGCAATCAGTCTGGGATCAAAAGGTTTCGGGATGATATAATCCTTTCCAAAGGCCAATCTTGTCTGCCCGTATGCAATATTTACCTGCTCTGGCACCGGCTCCTTGGTAAGTTCTGCCAATGCCACTACAGCGGCCATTTTCATCTCCTCGTTTATTTTGGTGGCCCTTACATCAAGTGCTCCCCTGAAAATAAATGGAAACCCAAGAACATTGTTCACCTGGTTAGGATGATCGGACCTTCCCGTGGCCATGATAATATCCTTTCTGGTTTTTATGGCCAAATTATAATCTATTTCTGGATTGGGGTTGGCCATGGCAAAGACAATTGGATCCTTGGCCATAGACAACAACATCTCTGGCGAAACAATATCGGCTATAGAGAGACCAATAAACACATCGGCGTCCTTCATCGCTTCTTCCAAGGTATCTATTTTTCTATCGGTAGCAAATTCCAACTTCTCGGCAGACAAATTTTCGCGATCGTTACGGATCACCCCTTTACTATCCAACATTACTATATTCTTGTCACTGGCCCCAAAGGCCTTGTAGAGTCGCGTACACGATACGGCGGCGGCACCGGCACCACTGACTACGATACGGACATCTTCAATTTTTTTCTCGGTAATGATCAAGGCATTTAACAGGGCGGCCGCAGAAATAATGGCCGTTCCATGCTGATCATCGTGCATAACGGGTATATCTAGCTCCTCTTTTAAGCGCCTTTCTATTTCAAAGGCTTCCGGTGCTTTTATATCCTCAAGGTTTATCCCTCCAAATGTAGGGGCAATTGTCTTTACGGTTTCTACAAATTTATCCACATCGTTGGTATCCAGCTCTATATCCAGTCCATCAATATCGGCAAATATCTTGAACAACAGGCATTTCCCTTCCATCACTGGCTTGGAAGCTTCCGGACCAATATCGCCCAACCCCAAAACTGCAGTCCCGTTAGAGATAACCGCTACAATATTTCCCTTGGAAGTATATTTATATACATTGTCCTTATCCTTGGCAATTTCCAAACAGGGCTCTGCAACCCCGGGCGAATAAGCCAGTCCCAAATCCCTTTGAGTGGCATAAGGCTTGGTTGGAACTATTTTTATTTTTCCCGGTTGGGGCTTGGCATGGTACACCAAGGCCTCACGTCTGGTCTTTTGCTTGCTCATCTTCTATAGTTTAAAAAAACAAAGTTAACAGTATTCTTTAAAATAAATAGGATTAAAAAAAGGAAACTCCCATAGATTTAAACCAGACCAATAAACAGTCTACTTTTGCCGTTGCCCAGCAGCTAGGGGAGTTACAAAAATGCCCCAACCACCAAAGCGGTGATTACCAAAAGGATAATGGCCAAAATCCTATAATTCCTGTACCAGGAACTTCCCTTAAGTTCTTCGGTTTCCAGAGCAAATAATTTTCTCTTATAGGTATACTCCACTACCTTTTGTGGGGATGGAGGGCTACTGCCCACACTTACCAAAACATGCACTAGGATACTTACAACAAATAACAGGTTGGCCTTTGCCAGAAAGTGTATTTCATTTAAATAGGGTACAATATCATAGGTCATGGAGAGAATCATAAATATTGCAAGGCCACCGCCTGCCAACAGACTTACAAAAGCCCCGGTACCATTGGCCCTTTTCCAAAACAGCCCTAGCAAAAAAACCGACACCACAGGTGGACTGGTAAAGGCTATGACCAATTGCAGATATCCCCAGAGCGAATCGCTTACCCTTTCTATAAACGGCACCCATGCAGATGCCAGAACCACTAGGACCAGGGTGGAAATCTGCCCTGCCCGTACCAATTGCCGACTTGTCATTTGTGGTCTTATCTGTTTTATAAAATCCATGGTGATCAATGTGGAAGCCGAATTAAATGTTGCCGACACTGAGGACATCATGGCCGCCATAAGGCCAGCCACTACCAAACCCAATATACCGGTAGGCAATAAATTAAACAGCAATACCGGATAGGTGAGGTTGGGACAATCTGCCAAACGGGCACATATATTCCCATTCGGGAGCAGGTAGTTCAATGATGAGATATCCAAGGTGTTGTACAGAAGCAAAGCCAACACCCCTGGTACGATCATAATAAAGATTACCGGAAGTTTTAACAGTCCGGCAAACAGCGCTCCCCACCTGCCATGATCCAGATTCTTGGCGCCCAGCACCCTCTGCACCATAAATTGATTGTTGGCCCAAAAATAAAAACCCAATAATGGAACCCCCGTCAACAGGCCCCACCAAGGCATAAATTCGTCATTATTGGGACGCAGTAGACTAAATACCTCCTCGGAATTACCGGGAATATACTTCCCCTCCAGTGCCCTGTCCCCAAAACTCACCTCCCCGGAAGCCAACATAACATCCAAGCCTTTCATCATGGCATTCCATCCGCCCCCCAATTCGTTAAAGGCAAAATAGGTTAGCAGACAGGAACCGATAAGGAGCAATATTGCCTGAATCACTTCGGTCTGAATAACAGAATTTAACCCTCCCGGAATTGTGTAGGCCGCTGCGGCCACCGCCAGCATAATAATAATCATTGTTGAGCTTATATCCGGAAACAATAATTTAAGTACTATACTCCCTACATACAATGCAGCCGCGGTATCTACCATTATGTTGCCTATAATAGTGATAAAGGAAAAATAATAGCGGGAACGCTTGTCATAGCGTCTTTCTATAAATTCTGGCATGGTAAACACCCCAGAACGCAAATAAAATGGCAAGAAGAAAATGGCAAAGAAAATTAACACCACTACTGCGAACCATTCATAGTTATATACATTGATATTGGTCTGAAAGGCATCTGAAGCCAAACCCACCAATGTGGAGCTGGAGATGTTAGCCGAAAAAAGAGCAATACCAACAATTGGCCATGTCATGGTTCGCCCGCCCAAAAAATAATCTTCTGATGTATCTCTTTTAGACTTTGATATGCCATACCATATAATTCCCACGAGATAGACCAGAATTACCAGAATATCCAAGGTACCCAAGGTGTTCATAAAAAAAATATTAAACCGTATATGTAACACTACAATCGAGGGAAACCATAGGTGCTATAAACTAACCCATTTACAACAACTAATGTAAGATTTTTAATCGTTGTACCTAATTCTTAAAAAGGAAAAATACCCTCCAATGACAAAAAAAAACAATACACACTTAACATTGACCTATTGAAACAAATTATT
>JBFHGV010000478.1:0-3545 GCA_041582955.1 Arenibacter sp. | reverse complement strand
ACATTGTACTACCAATTGGAAAAGATCTGGGGAAAAAATCTGGTTACGGGCTATAACTTGGCCAATGGGGTGCTTTTCTGTTTTCTGGCCGGATCCATGATTACCGTTTCGGCCACGGCAGTAGGGATTCCCTTTAATATGGAAATGCCCAAACTTACCGATACCATGCCCAATGGAATGACATGGGTAATCATTGTTATCCTACTCGGTGCGGTTATATCATTAGTGGCCTCTAAAGGATATGAAACGGTGTCCAAGGCAGCAAACTGGATGTCCCCTGTAATAGTACTTGCTTTTTTGGCCTGTGGTATAGTGGCACTAAATCAATTGGGGGTCAATAGCCTTTCTGAATTTTGGGATATATGGGGTGAAGGCTCGGAACCCTTTCCTGGGCAGATCAAATACACTTTTTGGCACGTTGTAATATGGTCATGGTTTGCCAATGCCGCCATGCACGTGGGCATGTCCGATCTATCGGTATTCCGCTTTGCAAAAAAGGCAAGTAGCGGATGGACCACGGCGGCCGGAATGTACGTTGGCCATTATATGGCCTGGATAGCCGCAGCTTTGTTATATGCGGTTTATCTGAAATCACCAGAAGCCCAGGCCTTCCTCTCTAATGGGGAAGCTCCTACCGTAGCACCAGGACCCTTGGCCCATAATGCCATAGGCGTTTTTGGGATACTTGCCGTGGTGTTGGCAGGTTGGACAACCGCCAACCCTACCATATACAGGGCCGGACTGGCGTTTCAGGCCATAGTGCCCAAATTATCTACTTTTTGGGTTACCATAATTGCTGGTACCCTGGCAACTATAGCCGGACTATTTCCTGCATTCGCTATGAAATTGTTAGGTTTTGTAGCCTTGTACGGGTTTATCCTTGCACCTTTTGGAGCCATTATTGTATTTGAGCATTTATTTCATAAACAGGCCGGAATCGTACAAAATTATGCCGAAGTGGCCAACCTAAAGTTCAACAAGGCCGTGTTTTTTGCTTGGGCGATAAGCTTTGGGATATTTTATTTTATTTCCGTTCAGTTCAACGTATTTTTATCGTTTGTTACCTTACCGGCATGGTTGCTCTGTGGCGTACTCTTCTTGGTCTTTAGTAAACTGATCCAGAAAAGGTAAATTGGCCAACGGTATTTAGTAAGCATTGAGAGAGCGTGAAAAATAAATCAGTACATAGTAAATGATAAACATAATTATATGAAAACCAAGAGAATGTTGAAAGTAGTATTATTAGGTATACTTTTTACTACTAGTGCGATTGCACAGAATAGAGTATCTGAACTCAACGCCTATTGGAATGTGGTTAAAGAAAAGGTGGAAGCTGGGGATGTAGCAGGATATGGATCAACATTCCATGAAGATGGGGTTTTGGTTTCTGAATCGTCCAAGAGTTGCTATGCTCTTAAGAATGCCTTAATAAGATGGGAGGAAGGACTGGAAAAAACAGCCAAAGGATTGACCAAGGTGACACTCGATTTTAGATTTTCAGAACGCCTGGGGGATAGCGGTACGGCATTTGAAAAAGGTATATTTAGATATGAATTACTGGATGAAAATGGCCAAAAGTCTGTTAGGTTTATTCATTTTGATGCCCTACTGGTAAAAAAGGACGGGAAGTGGCAGATAATGTTGGAGCATCAAAAGCTACCCGCAACCAAAGAAGAATGGCTTGCCTTAAATTCCTTATAAAGGAGGTATAGTGACTACCTTGTTCAATGATAATCTAAACTTGGATAACTATCCCTGTATGAGGTATTGACCAAGTATGGAAAAGACAGTATCCAAAATTGATAATATCGTATTTTGGATACTGTCTTTATTAAAAAATTGGTGCAGTAAGTGCCACATAATGGAAGTTTATACCACTTCACCTTCTTCCACAACTTCTTCTTCAGAGCTATCCGTGGTTTTTAGGTCTTCTGCTTCAGTATTCTCGGATTTGTTTAATACTTTAAATTTTTCCAACTGCTCTTCCTCTCCGGTAAAGTAAGGGAATACATCCATTATAGGGGATTCGCTAATAGCAGGAATACTATAGTCTCCTGTAGTGCCTTTCATGGCCGCAATGGTGTTGTCATAGGCCTCTTTTACGTCATTGGCCTGGATTAACATATAGAAATTGGTTTTTCTTTCCTTGCCACTTTCCTCATCATAGGCAATCAGGGATACTTTGGACTTAAACCAACGGTCCGAATTTTCAAAAGGATGGACCTCAGAAAAATTAGCGACTTTAATATTGGTGATCAGAAATTCTTCACTGGTATAGGCGGCCATCTCTTCGTTGATTCTGGATTCCGCTTCGGTGTACGATATGGCATCCAATAAATAGGCCTCCGTAGTTACCTTTTGTTCCCCGGTTTCATGGGTTTTTCTGTATTTTACCTTGCATTCGTACCAAGTTACGCTCATAGTTATTTTTTTAGGAGGCCAAATATATATTTTCTAAAAAAGGATTGTAGGGAATCTAAACAATAGATATTCACAATTTTAATTGATCATTTTAAATAAGTAATAACGACTGTTTTCAAAGGTGTTGGTTTACAGTGTGGTACATGTTTTTAGGCATGCTGTGTCCATACCGCTGAAATATTGTTCTAGGTTTTTTTTGGGAATAATAAAAACTTACCAAGACCATTTTAAGCAAAGGGTAGTGCGATTTGAATTATATTTATGCTCCTCCAAAGCAACTTATGAAAAGAACATTGGTTAGGTTTAGAAATAGTGCGTTCCGAAAAACTATACGGAGACATGAAAAATATGCTCCTATAATTTTTTTCATTCTGGGGTTTATTTTTGACTCCCTAACCCTTGGGCGTATTGATAGATTGTACGATCTGGTGGTGCTATGCCTGCACATGACTAGTTTAACCATAACCCTATACCTCTACAATTTGGTAGACGACGGTAAATGGAAGAACACGATATTGGAACGTTACCAAGAATACCTGCCCTTGGCCATCCAATTTTTCTTTGGTGGACTTTCCAGTGCCTATGTTATTTATTTCTCCAGAAGTGTCTCCCTTTCCAAGACCATGTCCTTCTTTATAATCTTGGTTGTTTTATTATTGGCCAACGAATTACTTAAAAAGCGTATCTCTAACAAGTATCTGCAATTTGGAGTATATTTTTTTATAAGCTTTACCTTTTTCACCTTTATGATTCCGGTTTTTCTACGGGAAATGAACACAGAAATATTTCTTTATTCAGGGGGAATGAGTTTGGTATGTACCCTATTACTGATTCTTGTAATTTATTGGTTAAGTCCTAGTACACGGGCAGAAGTTGGGTTGGGGAAGTTGCTTGGGCTTATTTTGACAATCTACGCCCTGATCAATATATTTTATTTGTTTAGACTTATTCCGCCAGTCCCTTTGGCAATGGATAGGGGGGTAGTGGCACATCATATTTCCTTGAACGATAATGAATATGTGGTGACCTATGAAAGGGATGAGTGGTATGTATTTTGGAGGGACCATAGGCTTAAATTCATACATGACCCGGATGGCAAGGTATATGCTTTCTCCTCCATATTT
>JBFHGV010000477.1:0-3546 GCA_041582955.1 Arenibacter sp. | reverse complement strand
CATGGCGAATTCTGCGTAATCCGTTGCTCTACAGGAACAGAACCTTCATCCCGTTCCGCAAATTGGGTATTAAGCCCTACCGTAATGAAATCGTTGACATCGGCCTCTAGATTCAACCTACTCCTTATCGTAGTAAACTTATCCCCTATTACGACCCCTTCATTTTCTGTTGAGCCAATTGACCAATAGTATTTTAGAACATCTGAGCTTCCGGAAAGACTTAAATTATAATCCTGCCTAACACCGGTCTGATACGTTAGATCATACCAATCAATAGACTTACCTGCCATGTAGTTCTGAATCTCAATGGGCTGTAAATTCAATCTCCTCAACCATACCTCCACGGGGTCCCCGGAGGAACCGTCATATGCCAACCAATCTTCTATGGATACGGCCGTTAAGCTCCTAGGGTCTGAATATTCCTCAGGAGAAAAGCCTACATTGGTGCTTTGCGCAACGTCCTTTCTCCAGTTCACAAAGCCATCTGGCCCATAAACGGGCTGATCTTTACTTAAGGACGTAAATCCAATATTGGAACTAAAGTTAATGGATGGTTTTCCCCCACTCCCTTTTTTGGTAGTTATGGTGATTACCCCATTGGCTGCCCGGGCCCCAAAAACTGCCGCCGAACTGGCATCTTTTAATACACTGACCGACTCAATATCAATAGGGTTTATGTCGGATATATCACCATTATAAATGGTACCATCCAAGACTATCAAAGGACTACTCCCTGCAGTTAGTGTGGTATTTCCCCTTACCTGAAACCCACTGGTTCCCTTTGCCGAGGTGCTAAACCCAACGGAAAGCCCCGCAATATTACCACGAAGCATATCCGAAACATCATTGGGCTTCTCTATCTCCAATTCTTTTGAAGAAATTTGACTAACCGCACCGGTTAAATCAGATTTTTTAGTTGTACCGTACCCTACAACAACCACTTCGTCCAAAGTTGAGGCGTCCTCCAACATTTGCACATTTATTATGGGGTCATCCCCTACGGTTACCCTAACGGTCTTCATACCAATAAATGAAAACTCCACAACGTCTCCCTTTTTTGCCGTAATGCTATAATTACCGTCAAAATCAGTCAGGGTACCATTGATTGTACCAACCACCAAAATATTGACTCCCGGAACAGGCACACCACTGCCATCCAACACGGTACCACTTATTTGCTGTTGTGGCACTGCCAGGGCATCAACTGTACTGATCTCATCATTGGCGATCTCAAAATTTGCCTGCACTGAAGAGCACAGCAGGGTACTCATAAGTACATGCACCACTGTCTTTGACCTCAATGGCCTTTTCTTTTTAAAAACCCACTTCAATTGTTTTTGTTTCATACTATTTAGTTTGGTTAGTTATACCGTAGAAAAAATCGCCTTTAACGTATATAAACCGACAGACCCAGGGTACTGTACAGCTTGGCTACTGGACCCATATGAGCCTTAGGACCACCTTAGGCAAGCTTATTTTCTACAATTAATTTTCCCAAATCTATATAATTGCATTTTATTACGCAACCGATTGCGTTAAAAAATATCACACAAAACGCCAATTGTATACTATTTACACAAAAACACTCCCTTATTACTACGAATAATGTATTTTTTGTACAACAATGAATAATAAATTACTGGACAAACCAATTTATTGCGTATTATTGCATAAGTAACAACAAGCTGGAAGATGGACAAAAAGATAACAATCTACGATTTGGCCAAAGCGCTGGGGGTTTCGGCAGGCACAGTAAGCCGCAGCTTAAACAACCATCGATCTATAAGTGACAAGACCAAGCAAAGGGTCATTGCCAAGGCCAACGAATTGGGATACCAGACCAATAAATTTGCCGTAAACCTTAGTACTCAAAAGTCGAATACCATAGGCGTTATAGTTCCCAAATTAAATTCCATCTTTATGTCGGATGTTTTGGCAGGGATAGAAAAGACCGTGAATGAGGCGGGCTACAACCTCATTATTAGTCAGTCTTTGGAAATGATGGAAAAGGAAAAACTAAATGCCAAGACATTGTATAATAGCGGAGTGGATGCCCTATTGGTATCCCTGGCTTATGACACTAACAATTTTGATCACTTTGCCCATTATATTAGGCACAACATACCCCTTATCTTTTTAGACAGGGTACACAACCTCCCCAATTGTTCCACAATAATAATCAACAACAAGCAGGCGGGTTTTGAAGCAACCGAACACCTAATAGAACAAGGTTGCAAAAACTTGCTCTGTATTAGTGGCAACTTAAAAAGAAATGTCTATTCTGAACGGCTATTGGGTTTTAAAGAGGCCCTGGCCAAACACCATATGGAATTTAAGAAATCGCATTGCTTAGAGACTGAACTATCCCCAAATGATGTGCCTATGGTGATAGATTACATAAAAAGCCAAAAACAAGCAGTAGACGGACTCTTTGTGGCCAGTGACACCTTTGCTGCCCATTGCATTAAAGCTTTAAAAAAAGAAAACTTCCGAATTCCTGAAGACATTAAAATAATAGGGTTTAACAATGACCCTATTTCCGAACTGGTCACCCCCCCTTTAAGCACCATTAACTACCCTGGTTACGAAATGGGTGTTTTGGCCGGACAAAGTGTAATTAGCCAATTAAACGGAAGTATAGACTTGCAGCCTGCCAATTCCATTACCTTGCGACATAAATTAATTATTAGGGAATCTTCACATATTTAAATATAAACAACACATGAAAAAAACCATTTTAACCAGTTTAACCCTCTTCTTTGTCGGTTCTGTCTTCGCTCAAAATATTGAACAGTTTGATGTTAATGACAAATGGCTTGCCAAAATAGAATCTTTGGCCCCCTCTACTACAAGGGTTAAGGCCGACACCAAAAAAGTTATGGTCTTTTCCCAGCATACCGGATTTTATCATTGGACCATTCCCCATAACGCGGAAATGCTAAAGATCCTAGGTGAAAAAACTGGAGCCTTTGAGGTTACCATAGCTTATGATGTAGACAGTTTTAGCAAAAAAAACCTAAAGCAATACGATGCCGTTATCCTAAACAATTCCAATCCGGCCGGCCCAAAACGGGACCTTTTCTGGGACCTGCTCCAAAAGAATTCCAACCTCAGTGATGAGGCCATCAGCAAGCTTGCGGCCGAATATGAAAATAATCTAATGAACTATGTGGCCAAGGGCGGTGGATTAATGATCCTTCACGGAGCCATCACGGTGCAAAACAACTCTCCCGAATTTAGCAAAATGACAGGAGGCAGTTTTGACTACCACCCCAAGCAACAAAAAATGCACCTAAAAGAGGTAAATAAGGACTATCCTATGGTACAAGCTTTTAAGGGCAATGGTTATACACATGTAGATGAACCCTATTTTTTTAAGAATGCCTATTTTGATTACAACTTTAGACCTTTGCTTTACATAGAGGCCGATAAATTGGAAGGCTTGCGAAACGAAGTAGACCAAAATACCATCTATGTCTCTTGGATAAAACGGCACGGTAAAGGACGGGTATTTTATAGTTCCCCTTCCCATAATGCCCAAAG
The DNA here is from genome assembly GCA_041582955.1 of Arenibacter sp. Taxonomy (GTDB): domain Bacteria; phylum Bacteroidota; class Bacteroidia; order Flavobacteriales; family Flavobacteriaceae; genus Arenibacter. The sequence continues at coordinate 3 of JBFHGV010000477.1, read as the reverse complement.
TAT
>JBFHGV010000476.1:0-3565 GCA_041582955.1 Arenibacter sp. | reverse complement strand
AATTGGGGGTATATTCTTGGAGTATCCCCTGCCCGCAATAACATGTACCCGGTTGGTTTCAAAAGGAACATATTCCACATCAAACCCATTTTCCACCAATAGTTCCCCGACAAATTTGGCCGCTAAGTACTCGTTCCCCGGTGGGTTTATGGTATCCATCGTGATTAGACTTTTTGTAATTTGCAGTACGTTGATCATTAATAGATTTCTTTTATATTATTTTTATTTACTAAAAGAAAAGGCGCAATAAAAAGATTGCTGATCACTGGAAGTCAAAAACCTACAGTTCAATCTTTCCCCCGTTTTCAATTCTTCACCTTTTTTACGCAAATACTTTACTTCTCAACTTATATGGATTTAAACAACAATGTCCAAAGGAGCTGTGGTTTTCCAATTACCCCTGGTAAAATCCGGAAACGCCTGTGGAGCCCCATTTTGCGCCACGGAAGCTTCACTCAAAGTTCCTACCGCACTCCAATAACAACCTTCATAGACATTTTGGTCCAAGGGCAGACCATTACGCAGGCACTCTATTATTCGGTATCTCATAATAAAGTCCATTCCTCCATGTCCACCCATTTTGGTGGCCAATTCTCCCAAGCGCAAGTACAATGGATGTTCGTATTTTTCGAAGATTTTCTGCAATTGCTCACCTTCTGCATATTCGTGATGGTTATTAGGTCCTCCTTCAACCCCACCTTCCAGGGCCACCCTTGTAGGGAAACCTGTCAAGGTTCCTTTTGTTCCCTGTATCAGATTATGTCTGGTGTATGGCCTAGGGCTGGATTCGTCCCATTGTACCATAATGGTTCTGCCCAGGTTGGTCTTAACTATGGATGTATTTATATCGCCCCCTTTAAAGTCCAGCTTGTTCCATTTGTGGTCCGGCGGGAAATTCTTGGCAGCGTATAGATTTCTTCCTTTGCCTGGGGACGAAAACGAGTTTATAAATTTAAAGTTATCCTCTCCCCTTGCCAAGTTCATATATTGGGCAACCGGGCCCAGTCCATGGGTTGGATACAGATTTCCATCGCGATGGGCATAATGCGGGGTACGCCATGAACCGGTACCACGTTCCACGTCGTTCATTTGTGACTTCAATTCGTGGATATAGGACGCTTCCCCGTGAAGCAACTCACCTATTACCCCTTTTCGACACATGTTTAGGTATAATAGTTCTTCCCTGCCGTAGTTGACGTTTTCCATCATCATACAGTGTTTCTGGGTCTTCTCGGAGGTGTCCACTATTTCCCACATTTCCTCCATGGTAAGCGCTAGGGGTACCTCTACAAAAACATGTGCGCCTCTTTTCATGGCTTCAATGGCCATGGGAGCGTGTAATCCCCATGGGGTACATACAAAAACCGCATCAGGTTTCTCCTTCTTCAGCATTTTTTTCCAATCGTCTTCACCATTGGTGTACAGCTTTATCTTCTTGTGACGGGTTCCTGCTCCGTTCTCCGTACATACCTTCGCAGATTTCTCGGCCAAATCCTGGTACAGATCACTAATGGCGACTACCTCTGTACCTTCAATGGCGGCTATCTGTTGGGCATGTCCCGATCCTCGGGATCCTACACCTATAAACGCACATTTTACCGTCTCCAGTTTTGGAGCAGAAAATCCACCCATATAAATAGCTCCCGGACTTGCTGCAGGTCCATTGTCCACATTGTTACCCATTACATTATGGGACCATGACGGTGCCATTGCCAAACCCATTCCTGCAATGGATGTTTTTCTGATAAAATCTCTTCTGTTCGATTTCATACTATATATTTTGATTTATTAATTAGCTATTTCCTATAATTAGTTTTGAATTGAGGTCCTATATTCGCTTATTTCTTTTTCCGTTACACTGGGATGACCATTGCCAAATGAAGCTCTAACATAAGTAAGCACATCAGCCAATTCTTTATCCGTCATGAATTTAAAGCTGGGCATTTCCTGATCATATGTTTTTCCTTGAACCTCCAATGGACCGGACAGACCGCTTACCACAGTCTTTATCAACCTATCTTTATCAGCAACCCCCTCCGTCTTGGTTATAGGAGGAAAAAAGCCCTCACTGCCCGAGCCATCGGCCTTATGGCATGCAGCACAATATTTCTGATATATGGCCATACCTGCATTGTTGGCCGTACTATTTATATTGGCCGATGCCACTTTAACAACAGGGGTTTGCTTTTCCGCCATCTCTACCAGCATATTTCGCAAATCTTCACCAGCTTGATGGATTCTAATTATTTTGTCATCACCTTTAAGGGGTAGTTTGGAGTCGCTATAAAATTCTGGATTGGCTTTCGGATGCCAATCTTTATTGCTGGTACATAAGTAAATATCACCATTGGGCGCTGCTATTACATCCCTGATCCGTCCAAACTGCCGGTTAAAGGCAATAAGCTCGTCCTCTACCGTTGTACCATCCGGCGAAAGTTTCAAGACCCTTAAACTTGTACCTTTTAGGGAGCCTACCAATATACTATTGGTCCATTCCGGAATTACTTTTGAACCATAATATGCAATACCCGATGGTGCTATGGTAGGTGTCCATGCCTTAATAGGCTCTACGATGGTAGAGTCTTTACAATATCCAATTTCATAGGGCTCATTACAGTAACCCGTTACATCTGGCCATCCATAGTTCCCTCCTGCTCTAATGATATTCAATTCATCATCATTGGCCTCACCATGCTCTGAACTATATAGTTTGCCATTGCCGAAAACCAACCCTTGGACGTTTCGGTGACCCCATGACCATACAGGACTATCTTTAATTGGATTGTCACTAGGGATAGTACCATCCATATTTAATCTTAAAACCTTTCCGGTAATTTCATTTACATTCTGCGCTAATCTTTTCCTTCCTGCATCTCCAAGGCTAATTAAAACTTTGTTGTCCGGAGATATAACGATCCTACTTCCATTATGATAGGTTGCTCCAGGAATGTCTTCCAATAATACTTTGGGACTTTCCAACATACCGTTGCTATAATGATACCTAACTAACTTGGTACGTATTTCCTCATTCTTCAAGTAGGTGTAATGTAGAAAAATATAAGGATGATGTTCCATATCTGGATGTACTGCAAACCCCAAAAGCCCATAGGATTTTTTGACCAATACATCATCCAATCTTAAAAGGGTCTTTATTGCCCCCGTATCGGTATTTAATTGGTTGACCGTTCCTTTTATTTCGGTGAACCACAAAATATTGCCCTGATAATTGTCCCAACAGAGGTCCCACGGATAATCCAAATTTGTAGCAACGACAGAGACCGCCAATTGGGAAGTCTCCAAAGTCTTTTTGAACAAATGCTCCTGATAGGACATATCCTCCCCAGTCCTTTTATTGCGTTCCCCACAGGAAAAATTTAATATCATCGGCAATAAAACACAGGTACTGATACCTACTGTAATTATATTTCGTTTTATATTCATCATATGTTTTAATAATACTAAGCATCTACCCCTAAACTATTGCCCCATGAAGTTATCCTATATAAAATCCCGGATAGCAAAAGTGGTTTAGAGACCATTACCTATAAATTTTCAATACATTGTT
>JBFHGV010000475.1:0-3575 GCA_041582955.1 Arenibacter sp. | reverse complement strand
GGGCGCATAATATCAAATAACGCTTTAGCATCATTTGCAGCATACTTATCTGCAAATTATCATTAGACTGCATCTCCATGACAAACATTTCCCACAATGTTTCAAATTTTTTATAATCGCCCTCCGCAATACGTATCACAGGAAGTTGGGAAGCCCCAAAGAACAATACCCCTTTACAACCTACCTCGCTATCGTGATCCAAAATACAATAGAAAGGCCTGTTAAATCTTAAAAATCTAATTTTTCCAATCCTCTTTGGCACAATATGATGAAATTCCGTTAAAAAAACGATTTGGCCTTTGGAAAAGACCTCTACTTTTCCATCTATTACCAATTCATTTTTTTCTTCCTGAAACCACAAAATGCTAAGACTACTCTCTATATGCTCTTTTAAAACATCACAACTACTACTGTCAATTGTTTTTAAATAAAGGTATTCCTGTGTACTTCCGGTAAATTTCATAATGTTAGTGGTTTTTCTGTATTTTATGGTTCCAATAGAACTTAAGCTGATGACCTTTAATAGCACATAAGGTCTCTGCCCCTATTACAGTTAAGTAGTCGCAAAAACCTACAAAACTTGCACCGCAATGTTCCTCTATCATAGCTGTAGGCCAGGATAGCCCTTAATCCCACCAAAACACACACTAAACCTTACAGAAGTTCCTCAAAAAAAATAAATGTGGGAATATAGCACTACTCCACTGCTGAAGTAATACCCCATTGGTCTCAATGCGCAATATATGGTCTTGATCTTCAAAATAGAAATCCACTATTACATCTCCTTGAACAAATCCAAAAATTGCCCAACCCCGGACTCCAGACCTTCACCTATATTGGTCTTAAAAACTGTAATCATAAACTAATTCCAAATTATTTCCACCATTCCGAGGTTGACACTCCCATTTTATTAATGTTGATAGGTTCCCCTATTCTTGGAGTCAACACATCTAAGTTCAGTTCCTTTGCTTTAACCGAAACCCGTTCTACTGGTTCTGTCCAAGAGTGCATGGCCAATTTAAAGGCCCCCCAATGAATTGGTATAATCAGCCTTGAACGCACATCTAAGCCTGCCTGTGCTGTTTGTTCCGGAAACATATGGATATCTGGCCACATCTCATTATACTGCCCACATTCAAGCATCGCGATATCGAAGGGACCGTATTTATCCCCAATTTCCTTAAAATGGGGACCGTAACCACTGTCGCCGCTAAAAAATAAATTATCACTGTCCGATTGTACCACCCAAGAACTCCATAGGGTTTTAGCTCTATCCGTTATTCCTCTCCCCGAAAAGTGTTGCGCGGGGGTACATCTAAAAATTAAATCGCCGTGTGAGATCTCTTGCCACCAATCCATCTCTATAATACGTTCTTTTTCAACGCCCCATTCCAGTAAATGTGCCCCAACTCCCAAAGGGGTGTAAAACATTTTTACCTTGTCCTTAAGTTTCTGAATGGAGCCATAGTCCAAATGATCGTAATGGTCATGGGATATAAGTACGGCATCTATACCGGGAAGCTTTTCCACAGCAATGGGAAGCTCCTTGCTAAATCTACTAGTTGCGAGCATGGGATGTGGCGCAGGTACCTTTCCGAACATGGGGTCTATCAAAATGGTTTTATTATTTATTTGCAATAAGAAGGTAGAGTGACCAAACCAGATTAAACGGGTACCGTCCAGATTATGTACAATGTCCAAGGAATCCAGTTTCTCAACCGGAATATCTATAGGGGGTTTTGTATTGGGGGTAGAACCAAAAAAACCCGCTAAACTCTTTCCCATATCCCGCATACTCATCTCTAGTTTAACCTCTTCTTTGTTAATAAACCTACCATCCCTGTAATTAGGCGACTTAGCATAAGCGGTTTTCTGCTCTGCTGTGGGAGCCGCTCCAAACTGGGGACTTAAGTACAAAAACAGCACCCCTATTAATACCGTCAAAAGAAATCCACTTCCAATAATTATACTCATATTCCTTACTGTTTTTATTATTGTTTTCATTTTGGTTAACACAAAGGATTTTATTTAATCGAATATTTATTCTATTATAAATTAAAAAAAATTAGCTTTTTATGGCATCCCAAACCATGGAGAACATAAGATCGGTATTTTTCTGGTTCAACTCCATTTTATCATGAATAATCAACTTCGCGGTTTCTCCCATAACCGCACCCATAATTGCCATAAGAATATCGTTGTCAATATTTTTGAGGAGTCCCTCTTTCTTTCCCTGGTCAATTAGCGAAGTAGACAGTTTACTTTTTGTATCCTTTACCAATTTGGGCAATTTATCATAGTAGGGCGATTTTTTCAATTGCTCAAGAAAACTCATTTCCTTCCTATGATTAATACTAAAATTGACCCAAAAAAGCCATACCGTTTTTAATTTCAACTTATAGGGCAAGGCCTCCGCTACCTCTTTTTCACTTCGTTTCGTTTCCCTCTCTATTAAGTCTACAGCTATGGAAATTATTAAATCTTCCTTATTCTTGTAATAGACATAGAGCGTTGATACCGACAAGCCCACACGTTTGGCCAAATCTGCCATTTTTATTCCGGCAAACCCCTTTTCAAAAACAACATCCAAGGTGCTTGCTACAATAGCCAGCTGTTTTGTTTCGTCCTTTACCCTCATTCAGCAAAAATAAGACATAAAATCGAATATATATTCGTTATAAATATTTTTATCATAAAATCTCATTTTCCCCCTTCATGACAATAACTAGCTGTTAAACAAAATATAGCACAAAAAAAAGGTGTTCTGTTGAGCACACCTTTTTTTTATACCATCTACCATTCATACCAAAATTAATCCTCAACAACCAAATTAAAGTCTTGAATGGTCTTGTTTGCTACAACTATTTCCACATCGGCCGCTGTTTGACTTTGATAGCCATCCAGTTCCACTTCTACATCATATGACCCGGCACTCAGCCCCAAAACCTTATAATTACCGTCTGCATCACTAAAGGTAGTCGTATTTAAGGTGTCGGCCGCAAAAACAGCCACTTGCGCTCCTTCTAGGCCTACAACAAGATCTTCCTGCAAAGTAGATACCATTCCAGACAATGTACCGGCCGTAGATAGATTACATGCCTTGATTACAGGTTTAAAATTAAATCCCTTAATATCCGATAATACTTTGCCACCCCCTTTGGCAACAAAGGATTTGCTGACATCAAAATCCAACAATAGATCAGAGCTCAACCCGCCACTTACCACGATTCCTGGTTTAATAAAGACTTTGATCCCTGACTGTTCCCCGCTAGGTACCTTTAAATCATAAGTAGTGCCATCTACCAATACCACGTTTACTCCCTTTACATAGACCCTTACCAAATCATAGGTGCCCACCGGAACATCAATATCCACCAAATTAGTGGTAATGCCGTTGGTCAGATCCAACAGGTTTACCTGAACTTCCTCTTCCATCAGGACTAAGAATGAAGATTCTGTATCATCATCCATATTATCACTGTCTTCCACATTTATGTCCATGTCCCCTTTATAACGGGCTTCTACCTTAAAAATGGTCACATTGGCTTCCGCTACCATATCATGTGGGAAGGGAG
>JBFHGV010000474.1:0-3576 GCA_041582955.1 Arenibacter sp. | reverse complement strand
CCTGAGGAAAAGAGTGAGACGGATCTGGTTAGGGAATTTAATTTTTTGGTAGAGCAGTATTTTAGGACCAAACACAAGGTTGTGGACTATGCAGAAATACTTCATAAGTCCCCTAAGACCATTTCCAATATTTTTTCAAAAATGAATGCAAAGTCGCCCTTGAAATTTATCCATGAACGTATTATGTTGGAAGCTAGGCGGCAGCTGTACTATACTGATAGTTCCGTTAAGGAAATAGCCTATGAACTAGGCTTTGAAGACATCCAGGCCTTCAGTCGTTTTTTTAAGAAGCATGAGGGAATTTCTCCATCAGAATATAAAGGAAAGGGGTATTTGGGAACAATTGCCAACTCTTAGGGAATTACTACCTAACATCTACCCTTATTTACTCCCCATCTTTGCATTGTCAAAAAAAAAGTATAACAATTTAAATTTTAAGACAATGGAAAGATTTCAAGTACCAGGAAAAGAAGAAGTATCTAGTAACAATCAAGCAATTTTCAACAATCTGGAAAAGGCGATAGGCTTTGTACCCAATTTATACGCCTATTATGCCAAGAATGAAACAGCATTGGGAGATTATCTCGCCTTACAGAATCGCAAGTCCACCCTAAAGGCAAAAGAAAAAGAGGTGATTAATTTAGTAGTGAGTCAATTTAACGGTTGTAATTACTGTTTGTCCGCACATACCCAAATTGGTAAAATGAACGGTTTTACCGAGGATCAAATTTTAGAGCTCAGGACTGCTACGGCTAGTTTTGATGCTAAGCTTGATGCCTTGGCAAAGTTTGTACGGGCTACAGTTGAACATAACGGAAGGGCCACTGAAACGGTAAAGGAACAATTTTTTGAAGCAGGATATACCGAAGCCAATATGATTGATGTGGTTATTGTTATTGGGGATAAGACCATAAGTAACCTAATTCATAATTTAGCCGATTTTGAAATTGACTTTCCTTTGGCCCAACCTTTACAGGCAACAAGCGTTTAAAGAAATTATTGTTAATGAATACCCCTCTTTTAAATAGATGGTAGCAGGGGATAAAAATGCAAGACTATGAGCACAAAAATAAATATTAAGAATTTACCAATAGGCTATCAATCCGTAATCAGTAATGGGAAACATGCTATTCTTGGCGATGAGCCCATATCGTCCAAGGGAACGGATTTGGGGTTTTCTCCAGTAGAGCTTTTATTGGCCGGTATCTCTATGTGTAAGGTAGCCACTATTAGAAATGTGGCTAGAAGAAAAGGCTGGGAGATAGGTGAAGTGGATGCCCAATTGGAGCAGTCGGCCCAAAGACAGCAAGATGGCACTTTTAAGACGGTAGTAACATCCCGTATTCAAATTGAAGGGGATGTTACGGAAGATCAGCGTAATATTTTGATTAAAGAGGCCGACAATTGTTATGTTACCAGATTGGTGCGCGGCGATTGGGAATTCCGTGAATCGGAACAATTGAGTGCTGTACCGGCCTAGTAGATAATGAAAGGGTACTAATCTTTTATCGCTAAGTGCTTAGTTGACCTATTTCTTATTTTACACGTTTAATTTGAGCAAAAAAAGAGACCTCCCAAGGTCTCTTTTTTGTTAGTGTTTTTCTCAAACAATGCAATAGGTATCCCCAATATTAGGAATCCAATCCAAAGGCATAATAATGCTTTCCGGGAAGGTCTTCGTATATACCCTCTATCATTACACCGCCTTTTTGATTGTTCAAGGATTCCATAACATCATCTATATCCTTTATATTTCTGCCGTTTATGTGGGTAATGATAAACCCTTCCTGCATTTGTGTTTGTAGTCTTAGCTTGCCCGCATAAAGTTGGGTAACTTTTACACCACCATCAATACTTAATTTCCCTGCTAGGTCCCTATCAATATTTTCCAATTCGGCCCCTAATAGGTTTAATATTTTCTGGTGTTCTTTTTTCTTCAATTTTGTACTGCCCTGTCTGCTTTTTAGTACTACACTAATTTCTTTTTCTTTACCCTTGCGGCTTACCCTTAGCTTAACTTTGTCACCGGGTCTTTTTTCGGCTATCATGCCCTGTAACATGGGGGAATTCAAAACCTTTTTTCCATCTACGCTTAAAATAATATCCCCTTCCTCTAGATCCGCTTCTTCGGCAGCACTGTTTTGGGCAACCTTTTCAACATAGACGCCTTGCTGTAGCCCAATGTTCTTTTCTTTGGCCAAATGTCCGTCCATTGTTCTAATGGTTACCCCAAGCATTCCTCTTTGTACGGCCCCGTATTTTAGTAGGTCTTCTACCACTTTGCTGGCAATATTGCTGGGTACGGCAAAACCATAGCCACTGTAGGAACCCGTTCTGCTGGCTATAGCGGTATTAATGCCAATGAGATCACCGTTTAGGTTTACCAGTGCACCCCCACTGTTGCCTGGGTTAATGGCGGCATCGGTCTGTATAAAACTTTCAACGGCAAATTTATCCTTATTTATATTTATGTTTCTGGCCTTGGCACTCACTATACCGGCGGTTACGGTAGAATTAAGACTAAAAGGGTTGCCTACTGCCAATACCCATTCCCCTACTTTTACATCGTCTGAATTTACCATGGGCAATGCGGTTAGGTCATCTGCCTTAATTTGTAGTAGGGCCAGATCTGTTGAGGGGTCGGTTCCAACTACCGTAGCCTTATAGGTGCCATTGTTATGCAGGGTTACCTCTATTTCATCGGCATGGTCTATGACGTGATTATTGGTAAGGATATATCCTTTTTCATTAATGACTACCCCAGAACCTGTACCCATTACGGGCAGGCTTTTTGGTTTTATTTTTTGGGACTTGTCATCTTCTCCCTCCTCAGGTTGTCCATGATCATATCTCTTGTAAAAGAAATTTCCGAACGGACTTTCTTTAAAAAAATCCTGAAATGGATCCGGTAAGTTACGGTATTGGTACATCTCCCTTGTGTCATGGGGCGTCTTCCGCTTAGAGCTGATATGTACCACGGCATTCAGGACCTTATCGGTGGTCTTGGTAAAATCCAATGGAGCTATTTCCCCATCCGCATTGGCAGCATAAAGCACCTTTGATGTGCTGGTCGCCGGAACATGTTTAATTTCAATAGTGTTGTTGCCAAATTTTTGATATCCCCAAACAACACCCAGGCTTATTAGTAGGGATAACATGGCTGAAATAAATATTGTCTTTTTCATCTTATCCAATTTTTAATGTTATAAATTATTTTGTTGGTGTTTTTTGGCTGACTTAATATTGATTGCAAACACTGGAATATCCCAATTCTTTATTGCCTCCGATTTTAGTTATAGGGACAACTAAAAAGCTGCCCATTAAAAACTATTACTGTAACACAATCCCAAATGGGTATGGAGTGGGGCAAATAGTGCCCCACTCCAATTGCATCAAAATTTTAGGGTGAATTATGAAATTTTAATGGTTTTTGCAGGCTTGCGTTTGGCCTCTTCTTTTTTAGGTAAATGAATGTTCAAGATTCCATCGGTATAACTCGCTTCTATTTGATCATCATTTACCGTCTCTGGTAGGCTAAACGTTCTCTTGAAGGAGGAATAGCCAAACTCCCTACGG
>JBFHGV010000473.1:0-3577 GCA_041582955.1 Arenibacter sp. | reverse complement strand
ATTCGTGAGCACTTGGAACAGCAACGTCCGACTGTAAAAAAAATTGGAAAGCAAAAAATGATATTTACCATAGCCTTGGGAATTTTCTTTCTTATAAGTCTTATTGGCTATTTTCAATATAGAAGCATTTGGGCAAAATCAGTAAATGGTACTCCAATAACTTCACAATCGCCAACTAGCCACAGTAGCAAGTCCATTTTGGTATTGCCTCTAAAGAATTGGAGTGGAGACCCCAAATTGGAATACATAAGTGATGGTATGACCGATGCTGTAATCAGCAGAATTTCAGAAATAAAAGAAATGGATAGGGTGGTACCTTTTACCTCAAGTCTTCAATTCAAGAACAGTGAAATAAGTATGCCCGAATTGGCCAAAAAACTAAACGTGTTTTACATTCTAGAGGGTAACTTTCAAAAGCATGGCAGTCAGTTTAAAATAAATCTAAGATTAAATGATGGCCCCTTGAATAAACTACTATGGTCCGGCTCCTATTCCGGAGAATGGAAAGCGAATGAAATATTCGAAATTCAATCGAAGGTTGCGGAAAATGTCGCCATTATAATGAATGTGAAACTTACAGAAAAAGATTATGATGCCTTCAAAGGTATACCTACAACAAATGAAGAGGCCTATAATTATTATCTCATGGCCCAATACCAAAACAGTAAATATAATCAGACCTCATTTAAAAATGCTATTCCCTTGTATGAAAAGGCCTTGGACTTGGATTCTACCTTTATAGACCCTTACCTTGGCCTAGCCGATATTTATGTTACTGGTGGAGCCGTATGGGGTATGTATGGTGAGCAGGAAGCTTGGAGAAATGCCAAATATTATTTGGAAAAGGCTTCGGTAATTGATGGTGATAATATACAATTATCCGATCAACTGCATATAGGTAAATTCTATTTTGATTGGGATTTTGAGGCGGTGGAGCATTATGTAGATGAAAGCAATGCCAGTATAGGGAGCGATAAAAGGAATGAAAATCTCTTTGTTGATTATTACCTTAAGACCGGTAAATATTCATATGCCCTTTCAAAACTAAATAAGCTTATTTTGGAAGATCCATCTTATGGATGGTTATTTGCCATTAGGGCCTCGGTGATTTTTTTTGTGTCATCCACTGAAGAAGCTAAAGAGGAATTAAAACAGTATGATCCGCTGTTTATGGATGATATGTTCTATTTAAGGGAAGCGGCCAAATGGTACTATTATTTTGGAGAATACACTTCATCCAAGAAAAAGCTACGACAATTGATGAATATTTTCACGGACCGCCCGCCCATAGTAGTATGGCTCAATGCGATCCATTATGAAATGGCCAATAATAAAGAAGGGGTTCAAGAAAGCCTCACCATCCTGCAGAAACAATACAAAGAAGGTTCTTCCGGTAGTCCGGCCTGGTTTATGGCATTGTATTACTGTCATATCCAAAATAGGAAGGAAGTGTTTAATTGGCTTCAAAAATCTTATGATAACCACGAAGTAGAAATGACATGGTTGCGGGCCGAGCCTTTGTTGGCGAACTATAGACAAGATCCAAGATATTTGAATTTGTATTACAAGATGAAGTTTCCCGTTCCTCCACTAACTATTCCGGATTAAGGCAATTGCGTTCGTGGATCCATTATTCTTTAAATCAACATAATTGTAAGGCTTTAACACATTTATTATACGCTTTAAAATTAAGTTTTAAGAATAGGGTGTATAATTGTTATGTGTTGATTAACAATTGTTTATATCTTGTTGATTCATCTGATTAATAACAATTTAAACCACCTTATCATGAAACAATTTGTAATAGTATTGATTTTTTTCGGTCTTACGTGCTTCGTCTTTGCACAGGAAGACAATGACGGAATTACTCCTGTAACTTTGGATGCCATAACGTTATCACCAGTTAATGTAGCTTATTTAAAGAAGGTTAATGATTCGCCTACCCCTGAAGTAGTTCAGGAACTACAATTCAAAGCGGCTAATTTTGATATAACCTCTTTATCCGAATACGACAAAAAGGCTATAAGGACTTTTGATGTTGTCTTTAAAGCAAGTAATGGGGATATAATAGCCTCATATACGGCGGATGGCTCAATAGTAACAGCCTTTGAAAATTTTGAGGATATTGTACTTCCTATGACCGTCCGCAAAATGGTATTTGATGGAAATGAGGGATGGAAAATGGAAAAGAACCGCTACATATGTGTATTTTCCGAGGATAACCTGACAAAAAAACAGTACAAAGTTACTTTGACCGACGGAAATCATAAGAAGAAAATGACCTTCGACTTTGATGAATAGTGATATTTATACTTCGATAATCATGTAGCCTTACGCCTCCGGTAAGGCTTTTTTAATGGTCGTATATTGCTGTACCACATTGCTGGATCATGGGAATGGGACCAATGATGGAAATATATGAAAAGAATTTATTGAAAGCACTAAAGAACTTGGGTTCTACTAATTTCATTATTTTTGCACTTAAACTTTAAAATGATCCGTGAATGAAAAAAGTTTGTTCTGTGTTACTATTAACGGTTTTGTTTTCTGCTTGTAAGGACACGAAAGCCACTGACCCATCAACTTCCCAAAACACTATGAATACTATTGAAAATCCACTACTTCAAGAAAGTAGATTACCCTACCATGCACCTGATTTTAAGGTTATTGAAAACAGTCATTTTAAGCCAGCTCTATTAGAGGGCATTGCTGAAAAAATGGAGGCCATTAATAAAATTGCCAATGCTCCTGAAGCGGCTACATTTGAAAACACCATTTTGGCCTTGGAAAAGAGCGGAGTGCTTTTGGAGCGGGTCCGGAATATATTTTCGGCCTTGACCGGAGCCCATACCAATGATACCCTGCAGGCCGTACAGGAGGAAATGGCGCCAAAATTTTCAGAACTTCGGGATGCTGTATATCTCAACGAAAAATTGTTTCAACGAGTAAAAACACTGTATACCAATAAAGAAAGTCTGGATTTGGATGCGGAATCCATGAAATTATTGGAAGAGTATTTTGAGGATTTTGAAATAGCCGGTGCCAACCTATCTACAGAGGATAAGGAAACCTTAAAATTATACAATTCCCGATTGGCGACCTTGGTAAATTCCTTTAACAAGACCTTATTGGAGGCCAATAATGCCGGAGCGGTAGTCTTTACGGAAAAATCGGACTTAAAAGGGCTTTCAGAGGCTCAGTTAAAATCGTTGGAAAACAAAGAGGGCAAAGGGTGGAAGATTCCTCTAAAGAATACAACCCAACAACCTTGGTTGCAGTCCTTGGAAAAACGGGAAACTAGAGAAAAAATATTCAAGGCAGCTTGGAACAGGGCAGATGGCACCCCTCAAGACACCAAGGCCATCATTACCGAAATTGCGGCATTAAGGGCCAAAAAAAGCGCCTTGTTGGGTTTTGGCAATTATGCGGAATGGAGCCTGCAGAAAACTATGGCGAAAGTGCCGGAAAATGTCTTTAAGATGTTTAACGGACTTATTCCTTCAGCAACCGCCAAGGCCGCTCAGGAAGCTGAGGAAATTCAAAATATGATCCGGGAAAAAGGAGAAGACTTTACCTT